>JASEFR010000011.1:15338-54270 GCA_030019025.1 bacterium | reverse complement strand
GGTCAAATTTAAAAGCGAATATTGGGCAAAAACTGAGCTGATGACAAACCCCACGACTAAAATCAATACGTCTTGCGTTTTCATTGCGTAAAAAATTTGAGCAATAGCAAAAGCAAAAATGCTCAATGATAGAATAAACCTGAATAAGAATTTCGCTTTATTTCTCAATTTTTACTTTGGCACCCTTTTTAATTTTGCCACCCTTTAAGACTTTTGCGAAAATTCCTTCTACTGGCATTATGCATTTTCCGGTCTTGTAAAAAATTGCACATTTTGTATGACATTTTTTCCCTTTATGGGTTACTTCTAAAATTACCTCATCAATCGCGATTTTATCTCCGATTTGGATCTTGGTTAAATTTATGCCCTCGATGAGAATATTTTCGCCAAAAGCTCCTGGGGGCACCTCCAAACCTGATTTTTCAACACTCTCCTTGGCGAGAAGGCTTACCTGCCTTTCACCACCTGCATGGGCGTCACCCTCTACGCCAAAATTCTCTATTAGTGTTAATTCATGAACTTCCTTTTTAGGTATTCCTTTTTTATCGGCAATACAACATGCAAGAACCCTACCTTCCATAGTTCCTCCTCTTATAGTGTAAAGATGCCAATAAATGCGCCGAGAGAAAGAAAAGGGCCAAAGGGTATTTCGTCTTTTATCTTGTTAGGGAAAATAATGTGTGCGAGGAGTGCAAAAATAGAACCAAGAAGCATGGAAAAATATGCACCTTTGAACCCTGTAAAGGAGCTTATTAACATAATGAGAAGTATGTCTCCTTCTCCCATGGCTTCCCTTTTGAGTATTTTGGAAAAGGTAATTCGCAAAATCCAGAATAAGAACCCTGAAATAACCGCTGTCAAAAAAACGTTTAAAAAAGGGATGTCTTTAAGGAATAGTGTGGATATAAGTCCGATCCCAATCCAGGGGATTGTAAGGCTATCAAAGATAACCTTTTCTTTTAAATCAATGAAAGAAATGGTAATAAGGAGCGCAGTGAAAATCATAAACTTGATAGCTATAAAAATATTGAAATTGAATTTGAGATAGACAAGCAAAAAGGCAAAACCTGTAAGACCTTCAACTACCGGGTAAATGGGCGAAATTTTTGATCCACAGTATCTGCATTTTCCTCTCAGAATTATGAAAGAGATTAATGGAATGTTGTCATAGAATTTTATCCTGGTGCCGCAGGATGGACAGTGAGAGGGCGGCTTAATGATGGAGATTCCCTTAGGTAATCTGTAAATAATTACGTTGAGAAAGCTTCCAACCGCAAGTCCTATAAGAAAGAAAAAAATACCAAGTAAAATCATGTAAAAATTTTAAACGCTTGCCTATGTTTATCAAAAAAAGCTTGTTCTTGACAGTAACTGCTTTTTGAATTAAATTTATATAGTTTATGAAGTGAAATTTGGGAGGTGAGGAAAATGGATGTTGGAAAGGTAGTTTCTGTACTATTAAAGTACAGGCTGGTTGACGAAGCAACGGCGATGAAGATCAGGGAAGAGGTAAAAAGGACCAATAAGTCCCCGTATAAAGTGATCCAGGAAATGGGACTTATGACAGAAGAGCAACTTTTAAAGATTTTGGCCAGAGAGTTTAAGGTTCAGATTGCTGAACTTGGAAATGAACCTATTGATCCTACTTTAGTACAATTGATTCCGAGGGAGTTCTGTGAGAAGAATGAAGTATTTCCTTTAAGAAGAAAGGGTAGAGTTTTGTTTGTTGCAATGGCTGATCCCACAAAATGGGAAGTTCTTGATAATTTGAGATTTTTGACTAATTTTAGTATTGAACCTTTACTTATGAGCCCTGAAAAGATTCAGAATCTGATAATTAAAGCCTATGGAGAGAAATCCGAAGTATCGGAGATTGCTAAAGAACTTGCTGAAGAATCTCAGGTTGAGGAGCTGGAAGTAGTAGAAGAAAAAGAAGAGGAGGAGCTTACGGATGCCGCTGCAGCTGCAAAGGATTCTACTGTTCAGCGCTATGTGTTGACTCTATTGAGGGAAGCTATAGAGAGAAAGGCCAGCGATATTCACATTGAACCTTTTGAGAAAAAATTGAGGATAAGATTTAGGATTGATGGAACACTAAGAGAAATAGAACCCCCACCATATAGGTATGCCCGGGGCATTGTTTCAGTTGTAAAGATCATGTCCAATCTAAAAATTGAGGAAAGAAGATTACCACAGGATGGCCATCTAAAGATTAAAGATAAACTGGGAAGGATTATTGATTTCCGTGTTTCTACGCTTCCGGTTAAGCATGGCGAGAAAGTGGTGTTGAGAATTCTGGATAAAAGTAGTCTTACTCTGGATCTTAAAAAACTCGGATTTGAACCTGATTCATTGAAAAAGTTTGAGTATGCTATTACAAGACCTTATGGTATGATTTTGGTGACAGGGCCAACAGGAAGTGGTAAGACCACGACATTGTATTCAGCGCTATCTATTTTGAATAGGCCGGAAGTTAACATTATGACTGCTGAAGATCCTGTAGAGTTCGAGTTTGAGGGAATAAACCAGGTTCAGGTGAGAGAAGAAATCGGTTTGACTTTTGCTGCTGCCCTGAGATCTTTCCTGCGTCAGGACCCAGATATCATAATGGTCGGTGAGATTCGTGACAGTGAAACCGCTTCCATTGCAGTTAAGGCAGCATTAACAGGTCACCTGGTGCTTTCAACATTGCACACCAATGACGCTCCCAGTACAATTGCCCGTCTTGTGGATATGGGGATTCCACCTTATCTTATTGCTGATTCTTTGATTCTCGTTATGGCTCAGCGTCTTGTTCGGAAACTGTGCCCCCAGTGTAAGAAACCTGTTCAACCAACGCCTGAGAAGCTTAAATTAGTTGGCCTTGATCCGAGCTTCCTTGCAGGAAAAGTTGTATATGGTGAAGGGGAAGGCAACTGTGATGTTTGCAAGGGCTCAAGATATAAGGGAAGAGAAGGTATTTATGAGGTAATGTTAATTACTCCGACAATCAGGGAAATGATTCTTGAGGAACGCCCAATTCATGAAATTAGAGAAAAGGCAAGGGAGGAGGGCATGTTGACGCTGAGAGAAGCTGCCCTCCTCAAATTCCAGAGAGGCTTAACTTCTCTTGAAGAAGTTATTAGAGTAACTATGGAGGGATAATTTATGCCAGATGTTACAATTAAAGAACTTTTGGAAGAAATGGTAAGAAAAAACGCAACGGATTTACATCTCTCCGCAGGTGCAGAGCCCTATTTCAGGATTGACAAAACCCTTGTTCCGTCAGGATACAAAGTGCTCACACCATTAGATGTGAAAAATCTCGTGTACAGTCTTCTTTCCGAGTCCCAAAGAGCTAAGTTGGAAAATGAGCTGGAGCTGGATTTCGCTATTTCCATCGAAGGCTTATCAAGATTTAGATGCAATGCTTTCTTCCAGAGGGGAACTGTCGCCTGTGCGATAAGAAGGATTCCTTTCAAGATCCCCCCTATAGAATCCCTTGGGTTGCCACCGGTAGTACACTCCCTCGTGGAAAAAGATAAGGGATTGATTCTGGTTACTGGCCCTACGGGTAGTGGAAAGTCCACAACTCTGGCTGCTATGATAGATAGAATAAATCAGATGAGGGCGTGCCATATTATTACTCTTGAGGACCCAATTGAATACCTTCACAGGAATAAAAAAGCTGTAATTGCTCAGAGAGAAGTTGGACAGGATACTAAATCTTTTGCAACTGCTTTGAAGTACGTATTGAGGCAGGACCCCGATGTGATAATGGTGGGTGAGATGAGGGACCTTGAAACCATTCAATCCGCCTTAATTGCTGCTGAAACGGGCCATCTGGTTCTTGCAACCTTGCACACAGGTACCGCAATTGAATCTGTGAACCGTATCATTGACGTTTTCCCTCCTTATCAGCAGGATCAGGTAAGGGTGCAACTTGCCAGCGTTCTGGAAGGAGTAATCTCTCAAAAGCTCCTGCCGCGGGCGGGTGGTAAAGGAATGGTGCTGGCCTCGGAAGTATTACTTGCTACTCCTGCCGTTCAAACCCTTATTCGTGAATCAAGGACTCATGAGATGTATAGTATTATGCAGTCGAGTCAGGCTTTTGGAATGCAGACAATGAACATGTCTCTTGCAAGCCTCTTTACGCAGGGACTTATCACCCTGCAAACCGCGTTGCTTGCTTCACCTCGGCCCGAGGAGTTGAAAAAAATGGTCAGCATGGCACCCAAATCTGGAAGATAAAAGGAGGATTTTATGGCACGTTTTATTTACACTGCAAAGGATAAAGAAGGAAGGATAAGAACAGGTGTGGTAAATGCCAAATCCAGTGATGAGGTGGTGGCAAGGCTTAGAAATATAGGTCTTATAGTTGTCAAGGTGGAAGAAGAGCGGAAGGGATTCAGCCTACCCTTTGGAGGGAAGCCAGGATTTAAGGACCTTGCAATCTTCTGCAGGCAATTTGCAGTCATGATTGAATCTGGGGTTTCTTTAACACGTGCCCTTGAAATTCTTGGTGAGCAGACCGAAAAAAGAAAATTGAAAGACGCAATTCTTAAAATAAAGCGGGATGTTGAAGGTGGTAAGAGTCTCGGCGATGCTATGAAAGAGCACCCGAGTATTTTCCCGGATTTAATAGTCCAGATGGTGACTGTTGGTGAACAATCCGGACAGCTTGTAAATACCCTAAAACAGGCAGCCACGTTCTATGAAAAGATGGATTCAATAAAAAGAAAGGTCGTGTCCGCCATGGCTTACCCTGCTGTGGTCTTCTTAGTTTTAATTGTAGTTTCAACGGCTATGCTCCTTTTTGTAATTCCTTCCTTTGCCAAAATGTACGAAGAAGTTGGTGCAAAACTACCAGGACCTACTCTCTTTGTAATTGGGATAAGTAAATTCTTGCAGAGATATTTCTTTATCATAGCCGGTGCACTTATTGTTGCCATATTGGCCCTCAGACGCTTTATCAAAACCGAAAAAGGTAAGTTCCTTTGGGATAACTTCACTATGCGGGTTATGATCTTTGGCCCGTTAATTAAAAAGGTCGCAATAGCTCGCTTTGCAAGGACGTTATCCATCTTAATATCCAGTGGTGTTGAAATTTTACAGAGCTTGAAAATTACGGGTAAAGCCTCGGGTAACAAGGTTCTTGAAAAGGCAATGGATAAGGTAGCTCAGAAAATTTCAGCGGGTGAAACCATCACCAAACCCATTCAGGAAACAGGGATCTTTCCACCTCTTGTGGTGCATTTGATTTCCGTTGGGGAAGAAAGTGGAAGACTTGGTGATATGCTTTCTAAAATTGCTGATTTTTATGACGATGAGGTGGATACAGCAGTTTCTACACTTGCATCAACAATTGAACCTATAATGATTGTGATTATTGGTGTTTTTGTTGGCGGAATGTTAATTGCAATGTACTTGCCTATTTTTGGCCTTGCAGGAACGATAAAATAACTTGCTTGGAAGGCGAGAGCTAAGGTATTTTTTAAGCGTAAATTCTTTTGTAGTACTCTTCATAACGTTAGTAGCTTTAATTTATTTAAAAGGAATTGGCGCAGATTCTTTAACTGAACTTTTCATTGGTATTTCATTCCTAACGATCCTTGCTAACTTGATTTTATTCCTTCTCTTTCCTGAAAACACTTTATGGCCTTTCTGGATTTCTCTCGTCCTTTTTGACATTGTGGTCGCAGTCATGTCTATTGCCACAGGGGGAATTGATTCCAGGATAACTTTTCTTTTCGCGTTACCCATTGTATTTGTGGTATATTTTCAGGGGTTAAAAGGGGGGATTGTTCAATCCTTAATAGCCTTACTTTTTCTATACTTTTTGACCCGCTTTCATTATAATATGCCCGGTGAGCATCTTTCTATAGCCCCTTCTCCTTTTACTAAAAAACTTACCTATTTTCTTGTCTATATCTTCATTTTTGCTTCATTGACGGGAGTAACTCTCTACTTCAGCAATCTGTTGAAGCGTCAGGAGAAGGACTTTATTAAGTACAGACTTTCCAGCGAGGAGATACTGAGTATTGTGCCAAGTGGGATTTTGACGATTTCTCCAGCAGGCGAGATAATTTTTGCTAACAAGAGTGCAAGGGAGATCTTGAGTGATTCTGAACTTTCACAGTTCCTCGGGTTGGTCCTGGAGGAAAAGGCTACTTTAAGAAGTGAGCTTGAAATAGGAGGAAAAGTTCTTGGTTATTCCCTAAAAATCCTCAAAGATGGGACAAGAATCGTTGTTTTTCAGGATCTGACTGAGGTGAAGAAACTTGAAAATGAAAGAAGGGAGCTGGAGAGGCTTGCTTTTCTCGGTGAACTTTCGGCAAATCTTGCCCATGAAATAAGGAATCCCGTACAGGCTATAAATATGGCAATGGAACTCATTTTGTCAAAAAAGGTCAATCCTGACGAACAACTTTTAAGGAGCGTGATGTACGATGCAGAAAGGCTATCGGAGGTTGTTAACCGCTTTTTGCAATATGCAAAAATTCCAGAGCTGAGGATCGCCGAGGTAAAGATTGCTGATGTCGTTGCAAGAGCCTTTAAAAACGTAGTCTCGTTGTATCAAGGGAATTATAAACTCAGGAACAGCATTCCTCCTGATTTTATGATACCAGCTGACGAGACAAAATTAGAGGAGCTTTTTATTAATCTCTTCCGCAATAGTATAGAAGCAGATACCAAGGAATATATTGATACTTTATTTCTCAAGCCTGGGGAGCAGATAAAACTTATCGATGGGTCGATTTATCTGGCGAAAAATCCAGCAGTCATTGTCAGAGATTATGGAAAAGGTATGGATAGTGATGTCCTTAAAAGGTCGAAAGAACTTTTTTTTACCACAAAGAAAGGTGGAACCGGTTTTGGACTTGCTATTTGTGAGAGAATCATGAAGGCCCACGGTGGTAATCTGTTAATTTATTCCGTTCCTGGAAAAGGGACGGATGTTATTCTTGAATTCAAATTATCATGAAAAAAGTATTAGTTGTGGATGATGACAAAGGTATCCTTGTAAGCATTGAAAAGTATCTCACTGCATCGGGATATGAAGTCTTTGCCTTCGAAAATCCGGTATCCGCGCTAAGTGAAGCGGAAAGAATTAATCCTCATCTTGCCATTCTGGATCTAAAAATGCCAGAAATGGCGGGGATGGATCTTTTAAGTGAACTTAAAAGGTTGAATCCTGATATCTACGTAATTTTGATAACTGCCTACGGAACTCTCGATTCTGCCATTGAAGCAATCAGAAGGAGGGCAGACGACTTTCTGCTGAAGCCTTTCAGATTACAAGACCTTGAAGCAGCCCTTGCAAGGGCTGAGAAGTACTTGGCTGTTAAAGAGGAAAACCTTCGCCTTAAAAAAGAGCTTAAGTTTTTAAAAGAGTATGAAATAGTGGGTAGATCAAAATCTTTGCTGGAAGTTCTTGATAAAATAAAACAGATTGCACCATACGATACCACCTGCCTAATATACGGAGAGACGGGTACGGGAAAAGAACTGGTAGCGAGAGCTATTCACTACAACTCACCGAGAAAGGATAGACCCTTTATAGCCTTGAACATGGCAGCTATGCCCGAGGAACTGGTGGAAAGCGAACTTTTCGGTTACAAGAAAGGTGCCTTTACCGGAGCGTTTTCGGATAAAGACGGTCTTTTTAAGGTGGCAGAGGGGGGTACTTTATTTCTTGATGAGATTTCTGAAGCATCACCCCGGTTGCAGGCAAAACTCCTCCGGGTGCTTGATTTCAAGGTAATAACTCCTTTAGGTGGCACGAGGGAAGAAAAGATTGATGTCAGGATAATTGCTGCAACAAACCGAAATTTGCCGGAGCTTGTTAAGGAAGGCAAGTTCCGGGAGGACCTATACTACAGGCTTAATGTTACGAGCATTTATATTCCCCCTCTTAGGGAGAGGAAAGAAGATATAGGGCTTTTGTTTAATTACTTTTTGAACAGATACTCGAAAAAGTACGGTAAAAAAGTAGGAATAGAAAGTGGCATAGTTGAGATTCTCGAATCTTACGATTGGCCTGGTAATGTGAGAGAATTGGAACATTTCGTTGAACAGCTTGTTATCACCTCTGATGAGGGCAGAGTTATAAAGACAGGAGAAGTTCGAAGCCTGCTTATTAAAACGACATTTGAAGAAAGAAGACTCAAGAGTTTGAAAGAGGTTGAGAGAGAGCACATTTTGAATGTCCTCAAGTCGACAGGATATAATAAAAGGGAGGCTTCAAAGGTCCTCGGCATTGATCTTTCAACTCTTTACAGAAAGTTAAAGGAGATAGGACATGAAAAAAAATAGTTGCATTTTGCAAAAAGATTTGCAAAATGCAAATAGCAAACCTCCAAAACGGCCTGAAAATAAAAGGTTTATATTTTGGCACAAGGTTTGCAGATATTTTATTAACACAAAACCTTAAACAGGAGGTATAAACATGAGGCGTAAAGGCTTCACACTAATAGAGCTACTCATAGTGATCGCAATCATTGCGATCCTGGCCGCAATAGCCATACCGCAGTTTGCAAGATACAGAATAAGGGCATACAACGGTGCAGCAGAAAGCGATCTAAGAAATGTAAGAACGACATATGAAGCATTTTTTGCAGATTGGCAACATTACCCTGATGCTGTAGGTCCGGATTCTGGACTAATTGCCGTTGCTTGGACAGGTGGCCCCACGAATGCAGTTGATACTTTCAACTTGTCCACCTCGGTTTTCTTCCAGGCTCTTACTGATGCTACAAATGCCTCTTATACAATGGCTACTCACCATACACAGGGTGATACGGGCTTTGGTGCGGATTCCGATGTACAGGGTATCTTTTACTGGAGAGATAGAGCATTCATAGGGGTGGATTTCCCTGGCGATATTACGCCACCTACATCTGTTCCACAACAGGACGATTTCACAGGTGTAGGTAACTGGACGCTTCAGTAAAATTGCAAAAGCTAAGTCATTTTGGGGCCCCTCTCGGGGCCCCAAAATTTTTGTAGAAATTTTATAAATACTTTAATTTCGGCATTACGTGCAACAGTCTGAGTTTTCAATTCACCAAAAATTTTTGTTTCTGGAACGTGATCGTACAGGTTTCCCAACGTTGATCACAGCACGGACATTTTCTTCTTCAAATTTTCTCGGGCTTGTCTATGCATGCCATCGGCATTATCCTATAACTTAGAATATGATGTTGGCATGTGAAATTGGTTTTAGAACTAAAGGTCTTTTATGGAGTCCCCTATGAATCTTAAGAGCGCAAGAGTTTATGTTGCACTTAAAGATGAGGGTGTTATGATAAACTCGCAGGAACGCATTTGCGAGCCTTGTAGCTAATATGCAAGACAATGTAATTGAACTTAATAATGTCTGCAAGACCTATAAGGGGGAGCTATTTGAAAAGCCCTTCAGGACACTTGATGGTATTACCTTTGAGGTTGAAAGAAACAAGTCTTTTGGCCTTATCGGATTAAATGGTGCGGGAAAAAGTACTACTATAAAGATTATCCTCGGTCTTATCTTTCCCGATAGCGGAGTGGTTAAAGTCTTCGGTAAATTTCCCTTTGAAGAGGATGTGAAAAGAAGGTTGTCTTACTTGCCTGAGAATCCTAACTTTTATGAAAATTTGAAAGGTTTTGAACTCCTTGAGTGGGGCGGAAGACTGAGGGGTTTAACAGGAAAGAGCTTGAAAGAAGAAGTAGAAAAGTGGCTTTTTAAGGTAGGTCTTGAAAAGGAAGGAGGGAAACTCATAAAAAAGTATTCCCGCGGTATGGTTCAGAGGCTTGGCCTTGCCCAGGCCTTTATCGGGAATCCTGAACTTATAATTCTTGATGAGCCTTTAAATGGGCTTGATCCACTGGGAAGAAAAATGGCAAGGGATTTGATAGCTGAGGCGCTAGCAGATGGGGCCACCATTTTCTTTACCTCTCACATTCTGGAGGATATTGAAAAGATCTGCGACAGGGTTTGCATTATTCACCGGGGGAGAATTTTGAAATTTGTTGAAACAAAGGAAGTTGAAAGCCTTGAAAAGGAATTTATAAAGACATTAGAGGAATATGAAAAGAACTCTTGAAATTGCAAGGATAACCTTTAAACAGGCTCTTAGAGAAAGGAGTTTTCACATAATCCTTGTTTTACTTCTGCTTGCAATGCTCGGAATGCCGGTTCTTTACAGTTTTACAATGTTTGAAGTTCCGAGAATACTTACGGGATTTGCCCTTTCCTTTGCCAATTTCGTCGTTCTGGTGCTTATGCTCTTTTTAATTCTTGGGCTTATACAGACCGATCTTGAGAGGAAAACCCTCCAATATGTGATTTCTCTTCCCATAAAGAGGAGGGATTACGTTATAGGAAGATATTTCGGCTTTTTGGCTTTTTCAGGATTTTTGGTTTATCTGGTTTTGGTTTTGCTATTTCCTTTTATCTATTACTTTTCCAGATTGAGGCCAGATGCACCTTTTTATGTAGGTTACTATTTCCTATATGGCGTCTTTCTCCTTGTTGAAATCCAGATCCTTGTGTCCTTTGCTCTTTTTTTTATCTCCCTGACTTCCAGGGCTATAGTCTCGATGTTTGGTGTAGTTGGGATTTACATAACAGGTCATACGATAGACGAGGTTGCCGAATTTTTGAGAACTCGAATGGGAATGCAAATGCCCGTCTTTTCTAAAGTTGTTATTAATGTTGCAAAGTATCTCTTTCCCAATCTCTCCCTCTTTGATGTTAAAACAAACTTCATATACAATGTTGGAATAAACCCTGTTTTCCTGCTTTTATCAATTGGCTATGGAATCTTATATGGACTTATAATTCTTGGCCTTGCGGTGGTTCTTTTTGAGCGAAAAGAGATTCTTTAGTTTGGTATGAAGAGGAAAACCTGGGTTTTCAGTTTTCTGGCCCTTCTGGGTTTTCTGGCCCTTACAAACTTTGTATTTGAAACAAAAGTTAAATATCATTTTAAAAGGGGAGAATCCGAAAGTTTCAGGCTTTTTGCGAAGCCCGGCTTTGAAAAGTGGTCTGCTTTTGAATTCAGTTTTCTTAAAGCCTTTTACTATACCCTTTCACTCAGGGTTTATCTTGGGAAACTATCTGAAAAATACTTAACTCCACCCCCTTTTGCGAAAGAGCCCATCGTGAGGACGGCGGAGGTGGTTACGAGACTATGCCCTTATTACTACGATATCTATTACATTGCCAACGGTTATCTCAGCTGGGATTTCGGAGATGTTGAAACTGCAAATAGATTTTTGAAAAAGGGTATTAGTTATTACCCTAAAAGGTGGATTTTTCACCTTTACCTTGGTTTCAATTACTTTTATTTTCTCAAAGATTACGAAAAGGGCGCACACTATCTTCTTAAAGCTAGTGAATTGTCAGGAAGACCTTTTTATGCACACCTTGCTGCAAAATTGCTCTACGCTTCAGGAAGGACAGAAATTGCTATTAGGATTGTGAAGAACATGCTGGAAAACACTAAGGATGAAGGCTGGAGGAAGAGTCTTGAGATCCGGCTAAAAGCTTTAGAAGGAATTTATACTATCGAAAAGGCAGTAGAAGCTTTCAGAGAAAAGATAGGAAGAAACCCTGAAAATATTCAGGAACTTGTTAAGACCGGTTTTTTAAAGTCCATTCCGGAAGATCCTTATGGAGGTGAGTTTTACCTTGATGAGGCAGGCAATGTTAAGACAACAAGTAATTTGGCCTTCACAAAGCAAAATAGAGAAAGTAAAACCAACTGATTTTTTCTCGCTATTTCAAGGATGCTGATGAGCTTCAAAAATACTCCTTCTCCTTGAAGCTTTTCATTTTGCTGTGAAAGTGAAGTCCACCGACTATTAGCACAAGACCACTTATTAAAAATGCTTTTCGGACACCTAAATTTTGTGATAACCAGCCCGCTAATAGACTTCCGAAGGGTGCCATGCCCGTAAAGGAAAAGGTATAAAAACTCATGACCCTTCCCCGTTTCTTCTCTTCCGTTGTTAATTGTAGCAAGGTGTTGCTGGTTATTGTTTCCGATACCATTCCAAAACCGGCTATTGCGATTAGGACTGCAGCGACGTAAAAATTGTTAACCAGGGAAAGAAAAAGCAATGCACTTCCGAAGATAAAGCATGCGTATGGTAGAGTTTTACCTATTCCTTTGATATTTTTCCTTGATGCCATTGCCAGAGCCCCGACTAATGCACCTATACCTATACTGCCCATCAGAAAACCGTATGTGTGTGCCCCTCCTTTTAAAACTTCTTTGGAATAGACAGGCAATAAGATGGTATAGGGCATTCCAATAAGGCTAACAATTGCAAGGAGTGTAATTACATGAAAAATGACACTGTGACTTTTAATGTAAGCTACTCCTTCCTTCAAGTCTTTTAATATTTGGTGGGGTAACTTGGCAGGTTCGGGCAAGTTCAGCCTCATCATTGCCAGGCTTCCTATCACGAAAAGATAGCTAATAGCGTTAATGAGGAAGCAAGCGGCTTCTCCCCTTGTTGTAATAATAATTCCAGCGATGGAAGGTCCAATAAGCCTGGCCAGGTTTACCATTGATGAATTCAAGGCAATGGCGTTATTAAGGTCTTCCTTCCCTTCCACGAGGTGGATAAATAGGGATTGTCTTGCAGGCATGTCAAAGGCGTTCACTGTCCCGAGAATTGTATTTAAAAATATGATAAGTTGAACGTTTACATGGCCTGTCACATAAAAGAAGTATAGAGCAAGGGCTTGAGCCATAGCAATGGTTTGGGTAACAAAAAGCAACTTATACCGATTTACCCTATCTACTATAGTACCTGCGAAAGGCGCAAGGATAAAGGTAGGAAGCTGGCTGGCAAAACCGGTAACTCCCAAAAGTAAAGAAGAGCCTGTTAATCTATAAACAACCCACGGTACCGTTACTCTTTGCATCCATGTACCAATAAGGGAAATGGATTGGCCAATGAAGTAGAGGCGGAAGTTATAGTATTTAAGCGACCTAAAGGTGTTGGGAATTCTTATGCCAAGTCTCCTTTTCATCTTGCAATATGATAAAACCATCCGTTCGTATTTCGAACACATTCCCTCAAAAATTTGATTGTTCGCATTGTGAACTATATATATTATGCAGGAGGGTTTATGAAAGAGCTGGCGCAATTTTTTCAGGATGTAGCAAAAAGGGAGAATATTGAGTACGCCGATATTAGAATCGGCCGATACCGGATACGGGATCTCTTCTTCCAGGATCTGAGTCCTAAGGCAATTGTTGATGAAGAGAAGTTCGGATTTGGAATAAGAGTACTCTACGACGGAGCCTGGGGATTTGCTTCCTCTACTAAGGTCACAAAGGAAGAGATTGAAACTGTTCTTAAAAGAGCGATCGAAATAGCAAAAGCATCCAGTATGGTGAGAGGAGACTACAGGGTAAAGCTGGCACCGGAACCCGTACATGTGGACAGATACATTACTCCTATTGAAATAGACCCATTTTCGGTGCCAATAGAGGAGCAGATAGACCTACTTTACAGGGTAAATGACACAATGCTGAAGGTTAAAGGTATCGTTAAAACCTTTTCTCATATGGAGCTACGGCGAAGAGATCAGGTGTTTGCCTCTACAGAGGGTTCTTTAATCGAAACGATAATCTTTACATCAAATGCGGGATATACCGCCTTTGCGGTCGGCAACAATGATTCTCAATCTCGCAGTTTTCAGGATTATCCACTGAATAAGGGATATGAGCATATTAAAAACCTTGGTCTCCTTGAAAATGCAGAAAGAATTGCAAATGAAGCGGTTATGAAACTTTACGCCGATGAGCCTGACGAGGGAATTATGGATCTTGTGCTGGACCCTGCACACCTTTCTTTAACCATTCACGAATCAGTCGGACATCCAACGGAGCTGGACAGAGTTCTTGGTTATGAAGCCAACTATGCGGGCAGAAGTTTTGCTACACCTGAAAAACTGGGTAACTTCAAGTACGGTTCGCCTCTTGTGAATTTTGTAGCAGATAATATTTTACCTGGCGGTCTTGCCACAACTGGCTACGACGATGAAGGTGTGGAATGTCAAAAGTGGTACATTATTAAAGAGGGAATCCTTGTAGATTACAGCTCTACAAGAGAGGTGGCTTCAATCCTTGGCTTTCCAAGATCAAGGGGTTCGGCGAGGGCTGACAGCTTTGCCTCCTTCCCAATAAACAGAATCCCTAATCTCTCCTTGATGCCGGGCAATGAGCCTGTAACTCCGGAAGACTTGATTGCAGGCGTTAAAAGGGGAATTTACATTGAAGGAAGAGGGAGTTTTTCCATTGACCAGATGAGGCTTAACTTCCAATTTGGTGGTGACATGTTTTATGAAATTAAGGACGGTAAAAAAGGCAGGGTATTGAAAAATGTTATTTATCAATCTATTACGCCTCAGTTCTGGAATTCTATGGATGGTGTTACCGACGAAAGGTTCTGGGAGCCGAGGGGGTTTGTGACCTGTGGTAAGGGTGAACCAACTCAAATTGCCCAGATGACCAATGGGGCACCTTATGCCAGGTTTAGAAATATAAAAGTTGGGAGGGGTAGAAGATGATGGAAAAATTTAAAAATGTGGCAAAAAAGATTATTGATAGCTCAAAGGCGGATCATACCGAGATTTTCCTTTACAGAGTGAAGGAAGATAACACCCGCTTCGGAGAATCGAGGATTACTCAGAATATGGCAAAGGACATCACCTACTTGACTATAAAGGTTCATTCGGGAAAGAAAACAGGGGCTGTTCAGGTGACACTCTCGGAAGATCTTAAAATCGGTGAACTGCTCTCAAGGGCAATGGATATTGCAAAGAGCAGTGTGGAAGACCCCGAATATGTCCCACCTGTGGAAAAACAAGATATACCGGTTATTTCTCGGGCTTTCAGAGAAACGGAGGAACTTCCGCCACATAAGAAGGCTGAAGTTTTAAAGGAAATTTTTGAGGACGCAAAAAAGAAAAACCTTAAAGTTGCAGGTCTTTTTACCAATGGCCTCTACCAGTACGGGGTTTTTAATTCCAATGGCCTTGAGGCTTACTATGAAACCACAATGGCCAGTTTTTCAAATACGGTTCAAACAGAGTCTTCTTCAGGTTATGCGAGGGATCAGGCGGAGGACGTGAGAAATCTTATGCCTAAGGAAATTTACCATACTGCCAGAGAAAAAGCACTAATGGGACAGAACCCAAGGGACCTGGAGCCTGGCCAGTATGATGTGGTGCTGGAACCTCTTGCTGTTGCAGATTTTCTCGCTTTCATGCTTTGGACAATGGATGCAAGGGGAGCGGATGAGGGAATCACTTATTTCTCAGGCAAACTTGGCCAGAAGATCTTTGATGAAAGGGTAAATATGTACTCTGACCCTATGTCTCCTTTAAATCCCTCTATACCCTTTGATGGAGATGGACTTCTATTAAGAAGAGTTGATTGGATTAAACATGGAGTTCTTGAAAATCTTTACTACGACCGCTATTGGGCGATGAAGCAGAATAAAAAGCCTACCGGTCGACCTTTTGCAGTGATCTTTGAGGATACGCAAAAGTCCGTTGGCGATCTTATCAAACAGGTGGAAAAAGGGTTGTTGGTTACGAGGTTCTGGTACATCCGATTTGTTGATAGAAAAAGCATAACTATAACAGGTATGACAAGGGATGGTCTTTTCTACATTGAAAATGGAGAAATAAAGTACCCAGTGAAAAATTTCAGGTTCAACGAATCTCCAGCACGAGTTTTAGCGAACCTCATTGACATAGGTAAGGGGAAGAGGGTAGTAGGTGAAGAGGCAAGTATTGCTATGTACATGCCAGCACTCTTAGTTAAGGATTTTAATTTTAGCTCAAAGACAGAATTTTAGAAAAAAGCTCAGACCTTACGACATAAGCTCGGTTTGAAATTTAGTTTCTAATTTTGCAGAATTTTTCTCAGCTCTTCCTTGGAGCTGGAAAAGGTTAACTCATTCAGAAGCAAGTGGAGGTTCTCCTGGTCAATAATCTTCTGCATAGTAATTTTTACGACTTCTATTCTATCATCATCGCGGAAAAAGATTTTCATGATACGAACAATCTGTTCCGTAGTAAAGTAATTGTTTTTAGCAGCTATCTCAAGGATGGCAAGACGGTTTTGCGTGTTCCATTCTCTACCAATTTGTTCTAAAAGTTTTTGAAAACGATTTTCATCCATGGGTTCAGGTATTGCCAATTCTTGCTGGAATTCCATTGTGTAAAGGTAAAGGACATTTACAAGATCTTCTAACTCAAAAATGAGTGCAGTAGCCTGTTGTCTCGCCAATTCCCCGGGTATCCTCGTAATGTAGTTTTTCTGAAGGATTCGGAGGTCTTCTTTTATTAATCTCAAAATAAGCTCTTGTTCTACATGAGGTATCTTAAGGATCTCTGCCTTTTCCGGAGAGATTCTTACGGGCGCCTCTCCCTTTGGAGTTTTTACGGTAACGGTGTCAATTCTTACCTCAAATAGCAGTGTTAAAATGAAAATTTTTAGCATAACTCCTCCTTTTTATCAGTCTGGCCAAAGTAGGCCTTCCACCTTATATTCAAAAGATTCAAGGCTTGCCCATCCGAGAAGACCCGACTTTGATTTTATCAGATACTGGTGTTTAAAAAGGTTTGAATCTTTAGGTTCACAGAAGATTATAAAGATATTGCTTTTTTCTCTTAAGTATGCAACAACTTTATTATTTTCTCGGGTTCTGTAAATGGGAAAAGATTTTGTTAACGGTGCCTCTGCTCCCACATAGTAAAATTCCTGAGGAACCCTTTCAAGCTCTTCTGTCCGCTGATTAAGTACATATTTTTCGCGTTTTTTCCATAATCCCATCCAGTCGTCTATATAAATTATTCCGTTACCTGAAAAGTGGGGCCACCGGCTCAGTTTCCTGAGAGGTTTTATCGTGTTGCCTTTTACAGAGTCACACAATTCACCGTAAAACTGTAGATTTTTAATGTTTAGTGTGAATTCCCCTTCGGCGTATGTGTTGGTTAAATTTACCAAATCAAGAAACCCGTCACCATTCAGGTCAACTTGTGCTTCTCTTCTTAAATAGTCGGGAGTTTGCAGAAAAATTAAACAATAAAAAAGAACAATCCTCATTAAAGCACTTCCTTGTGAATTATAAGTCGTGAGAGAAGGAGACAAAAATGAGAAGGGGCTTCTTGTTAAATTTTCAGAGATTAACTTTCCTTGCCACCGTAAGATAGCCTGTATGGGAGATCATTCTCTCCTTTGGCCTCGTTCCCACATCCCTTACGAGGATTTCTCTTTCCAGAATTTCAACAGTTTTTATTAGTGCGAAGTTTTGTCTGGAGAGCTCAAAGACCGTTTTTTGAACCTGTTCAACATTGGGTGAAAGGGAAGCCCAGAATCCACCTCCTTTTAGGGATTCCCTTGCCCACCTTACAATTTCCCATGGTTCGGGTACATCAACAAAGATGATATCCAGGTCTTGCACGCCAAATCCCTCTCGTGCTACATCTCTTAGAATAAAGACTACTCTGTCAGAAAGACCATATCTTTCGAGGTTTTCCTTGGCAAGGTTGTGAAAGTCTTCTCTTCTTTCAAAGGAGTAAACTTTCCCCCTCTCTCCAACAATGCTGGCGAGAACAAAGGTGAGACCTCCCGAGCCAGAACCCACTTCTGCAACTATTGAACCGTCTCTGAGGCCTGTTTCAAGGATTAAATAACCTATGTCTTTGGGATACATTATAGTGGTTTTTCTTCTGATGTTCAGCAGAAAATCCGAAGTAGAGGGCTTCAAGACTAAAAATTTATGACCGGTGTGAGACTCTATCACATCACCGTAATTGAGCTCCTCTTTTAAGAGAATTTCACCGAGGTGCGAGGAAAATTTTAAACCCGGCTTGTATTGTAGAAAGTAATGGGCTTTTCGCCCACCATAGAGAATTAAAAAATCTCCGTCCTTTATCATTAAAGCTGTGCTTTCTCTAAGAGCCCAAGGGTTTCAAGGAGTGCCCTTGCAGAATCCCTGCCTTTGTTTCCTTTCTTTCCTCCTGCTCTCTCAATGGCGTCGTCCATGGTATCGGCAGTAATGATTCCGAATACAATGGGTATCCCATAATCAAGGGTAAGCCTTCCGATTCCCCTTGTGACTTCCCCGGCGATGTACTCAAAGTGGGGTGTGTCACCTCTTATAACCGCACCAAGAGCCAGTATCCCGTGGTATTTTTTCTTTTCCAGTAGTCTCTTTATTACGACGGGAATTTCAAAGGAACCGGGTACTTTGTAAATATCAATATCGTTCTTTTCAACACCATGCTGTATAAATTCTTCGACTGCTTCTTTGACAAGCCTCTCCGTTACAAATTCGTTGAATCTTGAAACTACAATGGCCACTTTTTTGCCCTTCCCTGAAATTTCCCCTATGTATTCCATATTTTTCTCTCCTTTTACTACAAATTTTTATGTTATTCGCCCGTTATTTCAAGATCTGATTCGTCGAAGAGGTGACCCAATTTTTCCTTCTTTACTTTTAAATATCTTAGGTTTTCGGGCCTTGGGCTCACCACGATGGGAACTCTTTCTACAACCTTTAGCCCGAAGCCCTCAAGTCCCACAATTTTTTTAGGGTTATTTGTCATCAGTCTTATGTTTTTGAGCCCGAGATCTACTAGTATCTGTGCGCCTATTCCATAATCCCTTAAATCCGCGGGTAGTCCTAACCTTTCATTGGCTTCAACGGTGTCATATCCCTCATCCTGAAGGTGATAGGCTTTTATCTTGTTTTCAAGACCGATCCCTCTTCCCTCCTGCCTCATATAAAGTAGAACACCGGTTCCTTCTCTGTTGATCATTTCCATAGCCTTATGTAGCTGATCTCCACAATCGCATCGGTAAGAACCAAAGACATCACCAGTTAGGCACTCTGAATGGACCCTTACGAGTACATTGTCTTTTTGCTTAACGTCCCCCTTTACCAGGGCAACATGGACTTCCCCTGTGAGTTTGTCTTTGTAGCCAACGATGCGAAAGTGGCCCCATTTTGTTGGCAAATCAGCCTCCGCAATCTTCTCTATGAGTTTTTCATGTTTCATTCGGTAGGCTATAATGTCCTTGACCATTATGATTTTCAGATTAAACTTTTCAGCAAGTTTTTCCAGTTTCGGAAGCCTCATCATACTGCCGTCTTCATCCATGATTTCACAAATCACACCAGCAGGGTAGAGGCCTGCAAGCCTTGCCAGATCTACGGAAGCCTCTGTATGTCCTGCCCTCCTCAAAACTCCGCCATTTTTTGCCATCAATGTATATACATGTCCAGGTTTTGCGAAGTCATCGGCCTTTTTAGTTTTGTCAATAGCAAATCTGATGGTCAATGCCCTGTCAAAAGCCGAAGTCCCCGTCGTGGTTCCCTCTTTAGCATCTATTGGGATTCCAAAATTGGTTCCATGTTTTGAGGTGTTGGAAATAGGGAGGTCCAATTCCAGCTCGTGGAATCGGTCTTCCGGTAAAGCCAGGCAGACGAGTCCCCTTCCTTCCTTTGTCATGAAGTTGATGTGTTCCGGCGTGACCCTTTCTGCTGCTACCACGAAATCGCCTTCATTTTCCCTATCTTCGTCATCTACAACGATTACAATTTTACCATTTCGAATATCTTCAATGGCTTCTTCAACGGTGGAAAAAGGCATTTTTATTCCTCTCTTTCAAAATATTTTTTAAGTTTTTCAAAGGTTTTTTCTATGCCCTCAGGTACGACTCTCACTTCTCCGATTACGGGCATGAAGTTTGTGTCGCCGTTCCACCTTGGAACGACGTGGAAGTGAAGGTGCCCTTCAAATCCCGCACCGGCAACCTTTCCGATGTTTACGCCAATGTTAAAGCCATCAGGATTGGCTTCTTTTTTCAACGCTTCAATACCATGGTTTATCAGTTCAAAGATCTCCTTTAATTCTTCTGGAGTTAATTCGGTTGTTTCCTTAATATGCCGTTTTGGAGCGACCATAAAGTGCCCAGGATTGTAAGGAAAGAGATTTAACATTGCAAAAGCATTTTGCGTTTCTTTTAGAACAAATTGTTTTCTCTCGCAAAAGATGCATCCTTTGGTTTGGTTGGCAACCTTTATATATTCTATCCGCCATGGTGCCCAGATTCTCTTCATAGTGAAATTTTAAAATCTAAAGCATGAATTTACAAAGTTTTAAGGCTTGTCAAGGGTCTTATCTTAGAATTTGAGAAGCTCTTTTAAACTCACGAAGGCGTTATCACCTATGATGATGTGGTCGAGAAAATCAATTTCCATGATTTCAGCTATTTCTTTTATTTTCCTTGTAAATTCAACATCTTCTACCGAGGGGGTGGGGTCGCCTGAAGGGTGATTGTGAACAAGAATAAAGGAGACTGCAGAAATCTCAAAGGCGGGACGAAATATTTCACGGGGATGGGATAGGGTTTTATCTACGGTACCGATTGATATCAATTCATCTCTTAGAAGTTTATTTTTAACGTCAAGGAATAGTCCTCTCAAATGTTCCTTCTTCAAAAATTGCATGTTTTTACAGTATTCAAATACGTCCTGTGGCTTCAAGAATTGATTTGCGGATTTTTCCTTAAATAGGCGTCTTGAGAGCTCTACCATGGCGGTTATCTGACAGGCCTGAACGAAACCTATTTCAAATAATTCCTGGAGATCCGCCACTTTGAAATTCTGCAAAAACAGGCTGTTACCATATTGCTCTATAATTCTCTTTGACAGGGAAATAACATCTTCTTTTACTGTACCCTTCCCAAGAACGCAGGCAAGGAGCTCGTAATTTTTAAGGGATGAGGCGCCGAGTAGCATTAATTTCTCTCTGGGCCTTGCCTCCAGGGGAAGTTCTTTTATTTTCATCGAGTAAAATTCTATCAGACTACAAAAGAAAAGACAAGCTCGATTTTTATTTCGTAGAAGTGCGAAATTTTCTTCGCTACTCCGCTTTCAGACTTTCTTCAACCTTTTTCAGGTTTTCTTCAACTACCTTCCTCACTCTGCTAAGTATTTTTTCTGCTTTTTCACGGACTTCTTTTTTAAAGGTTTCATCCTTTAGATTTTTCAAGTTTATTGTTATGTTAAGGTATGCTCCTTCACAGGCACTCCTTGCCTGTATCAGCGCGCATCCAGCGTCGCTCAGAGCGTTCTTGTTCCCCTTTTCTGCAACTTTTTGCGCAATTTCTACGAGCTTTTCGCTCAATTCCGTAACTTTCAACGGTACTAAAGTGGCTTCTTGATTGGCCTTTTCAATAGCCTCTTCCCTTATTCTGATTTCTTCTTCAGTTTTCTTTGGCAGTGAATAGGCAGACATTACTTTGTTGAAGGCCTGGGTATCTTCGTCGATAATTTTTAATAGAGTATCTTTTAACGCCTGGGCTTCAATAGATACTTCTTCCATGAGGTCCTTTACGTCCTCATATCCTTTCTTCCCATGAGTAAGGTTTGCAACCATTGAAGTAAGGGCAGCAGAAAGGGCGCCCGATAGTGCCGAGACACTTCCGCCACCGGGTGCTGGAGAGTCAGTAGAAAGTTCATTGGTGAAATCTATGAGTGACATGTTCTGGAGTTTTGATTCTTCAGGGTTTTCAAGCAAGTATTCTATTATTTTTTTCTCTGGCTCAAATCTGGCTACATCGTTTAGCCCGAGAGATTTTATTGCTATGTGTATGATTTCCTTCTCAGGAATACCCGTGTTTTTCCCCTGTTTCTTTAAATAGTACCTTCCTGTTTCTAAAAGTGCTTCTTTCGGGACCAGTCCAACTATTTCACTTCCTGTAACCCGAAGCCCCTCTTTTTGTGCCTCTTCTATGCAAGTTTCAAAAACTTTCCAAAGAGGGGTTTTTTTGTAATTTGTCAAATTTATGGAAATCTGAGCGATGCCGTATTCGTCAATGTACCAGCCAATTGCTCTGACGTATTGCAAGAGACCGGGAATTTGTTTCGTTTCTCCGTTCTCGTCCTTAACGGTGTAACCTGTTTCCCTGATTCGTTTCGCAATTTTATTGGCAAGCTTTTTGTCTTTGGTATTTAAATTGACATTGTAGGCAATTAAAAACTCTCTTGCTCCTATAACGTATGCACCGGATTTTGGATTAAATTCAGGCTTTCCATAATCCGGGTGCCACTCTGGATCCATCAGTTTTTCTGGAAGCCCTTCATATTCTCCTTTTCTAATGTTAGGTAAACTTTTTCTTTCTGGTTTGGTTGCTGCTTCTTCGTACATGTAAACGGGCACGTTCAATTCTTCAGCGACCCATTTACCAACTTCATGTGCGATTTGAACACATTCTTCCATTGTTACTCCGCTTATGGGTACAAAGGGTACGACATCACAGGCTCCGATTCTCGGATGTTCTCCTTTGTGTTTGGTCATATCAATGAGTTCTGTGGCTTTCTTAATTGCCTTCATTGCGGCGAGTTTAACTGCTTCAGGCTCACCAGCAAAGGTGAAAACAGTCCTATTTGCGGCATATCCTGGATCAACGTCCAGCAATTTTACTCCGGACACACTTTCAATTTCTTTCGAAATAGCGTTTATCACTGATGGGTCCCTTCCTTCAGAAAAATTTGGAACACACTCAATTATCCTCTTCATTCACTCCTCCCTATGGTAAATTATAATATTTAAGCCTCGCTTAAAAAAATCAGGGGACGGGGATTGGTATAAATATGCGAAAGGTTGTTCCCTTTCCTACTTCCGATTGGCAATCGATATCCCCCCCGAGTCCCAGTAGTATCTGTTTTGCATTATAGAGCCCAAGCCCATATCCCTCTTTCTTTGTACTAAAAAAGGGATCAAAAATTCTGGGAAGGACCTCGGGAGGAATGCCTACACCGTAGTCTTTGATGTATATCGATACTCCGCTATTTTCCCGTTCCAGCCATATTTCAAGTTTTCCTCCGCTTGGCATTGCTTCTACCGCGTTAAAAATTATATACTCCAACACTTCCGATAGATGATCCTTGGGCAAAAGAAGGTCAGGAACTTCGATTAAAGGCTTGAATTCGACTTCAACTTTATGAGCTTTGAAAAGTCCGCTGAGTTCATTTAGTTTGGAGTTGATTAAGTCGTTTAAATTTGTTCTTTCCCTTTTTGTATCAATTTGAGATTTTAGCCCTTCAATGGTCTGTTTGAGAATATTCTCCATTTTGGTAACATTGCTTATTATAGCGTCTACGTAAATTCTGAGTGGATGCTCTGGCCCAATTTCTTCTTTCAAGATTGCTGCCACACCTCCAAGGACCGTAAGTGGATTTTTAATCTCGTGGCTGAGCTGGAAAATCAGCTCTTGGTAGATTGCTTTTTTCTGTAACTCAAGGATCAATTTGTCTTTTTCCTCCAATTGCTTAAAGAGAAGGGCCCTTGAAATAGCCATCGATGCCTGGGCTACGAAGGTTTCTAAGGCCATGAGTTTGCTTCTATTTATGGGGGTTTCCGTTAGAAAATTGTCTGCAATTATAACTCCTAATTCCTTCTTTAATGTGACGATTGGTGCGACTGCGAATTCCTTTGCTCCAAGCTCTTTAAATTTTCGGTATTCAAGAAGTTCAGGATTGTCAATGCGAAAACTACGCGCCTTTCTCTCGGTCAAGGCTCTTTCAATTTCGGAATTCTCTTTAATGAGTTCTTCTCTCGTAATGGTAATGTTTTCAAAGAAGGGTTTCAATTTTTCCCATTCTTTTTTGAACTTTTCAATTGAGTATCCTCGTATCAAATCGTCCAATGTATATTTCTTTTCTATAAGTTCCTTCCAAATTAGCTCTGCATCTCCTCTGTCTTTAGGGCCAAGGGCAAATACTGGTTTCAAAACATCGTTTTCAAATAGCATCACGAAAGCCCTGTTAAATCCGAAACTTTCACCTGATGTTATGGCGGTGAGGGTTGCAAAGAGAATCTCGTTTAAATCTGTGGACTCTTCAAGAACACTGGCTAAAGTATTTACGGTCCTGAGTAAATCAGGTGTTTCCAGCATCTTTTGACCTCAAATATTCTATTGCCTTTTTTATAATTTCTCTATCCTTTTGGTAATTGCAAATTTTCAATGCTTCTTCAGGGGTAAACCATTTCACCTCGTTCACCTCGAAGTCGTGTTGGGTTATATCACCTTCTATATATTCTACAAGGTAATGATAGACTATTTTGTGGTGTCTTGTCGGTTCTCCATTTTCTTTTTGAATAAACCATAACTCGATCTTATCGAGAAAGGTTTCAATTCGCCCTAAAATTCCAGTTTCTTCCCTGATCTCCCTTAAAGCAGCACTTTCGGGCTTTTCCCCCTTTTCTACTAAACCCTTAGGTAAAGTCCAGACTTTACCATCTTTAACTGCAATGAGGAGGAATGAATAACCTTTTTCATCTCTTTTGTAAACTACTCCCCCTGCAGAAATTTCAAAAACCGTTTTCATTGTTTTAATTATCTAACCATGGGCGTGTTCATTCAATTTGTAATGAGTTTAATGTTGAAATCATTAATCGATTTGACAGACTATGAGGTTATGCTTAAAATCTAAACATGGACCTTAAAAACATTATAGAAGCTGGAATTTGGAGAGAAAGATCCTCTGCAGAATTTTACAAAAAACTCAGTGGGAAAGTGAAGGGCGAGATGAAACTCCTATTGGAATATTTGTCTGTAGAGGAGATGGAGCACGAAAGGTTTCTGAGAGATCTCTATAAGCGTCTCTTTGGTGAAGAACCCGGACAAATAAAAGCAGTAGGAAAAGCAGAACTGCCTGACTTTGAAGTTAAAACATTAGAAGAGCTTATTGACATCGGAATTGAAAAAGAGAGGGAGTCGAAGAGGTATTACATGGACCTCTTCTGTATGGTTGATAGTTGGGAGGATAAAGAGATTATTTTTCAGCTTATAAACTTTGAAGATGGTCATCTAAAAAAATTAGAGAATGCGAGGCAGAAGGAGGAATAGTATGCGTAAAATGACAGAGGAATTTTTAAACGGTGCCTTTGCAGGCGAGAGTATGGCACACATGAAGTATATGATATTTGCAGAAGTTGCTGAGCGTGAAGGTTTTCCTAATATTGCAAGGCTTTTCCGTGCAATAGCATACGCTGAGTTGGTCCATGCTAAGAACCATCTCATGGCTCTTGGTAAGGTAAAGGATACCGCTCATAACCTCCAAACAGGATATGAGGGTGAATCTTTTGAAGTTGAGGAGATGTATCCTGCCTATAAGGCTGTGGCTGAACTTCAAGAAGAAAAGCAGGCATTAAGGAGTATTGTGTACGCTCTGGAAGCAGAGAAGATCCACAAAGCTATGTATGCTGATGCAAAGGAAAAAGCCGAGAAAAAGGAAGACATTAAGATCGGGGACATTTACATTTGTCCTGTCTGCGGTTACACCGTTGAAGAAGAACCACCCGATAAATGCCCCATTTGTGGTGTTTCTAAGGAAAAATTTGTAAAATTTTAAGAGGAGGTTTTAAAATGCCTTGTGCAAGGAAACCAAAGTCAACAGGCCCAGATGACATGGTAAAGAAAATTCTCGAGGTGCTAAAGGGTGCATCCCAACCTATGGGTTGTGGGGATATAGCCAGGGCACTTAATGTAGAAGTTGCTAAGGTGATGGGAAAGTTAAGAGGAATGAAAACAAAGGGACTTGTGGATAGTCCTGAGAAAGGGAAGTATGTGATTACAGAAGAGGGTAAAAAGGCAGCATAAAGGAGGTAAAACTATGAAATTTGGTGATTTTATAATGCCTGCGGAAAAAGAAGGTAAAGAAAAACACGTACCGTATATTGAGGCACCAGATACGGTCAAGAAGGGCGAATTCTTTGAAGTCACTGTAATAGTGGGTAAAGATGTGCCTCATCCCAATACGATTGAACACCATATAAAGTGGATTCAGGTTTTTGCGGTAATTGAGGGAAGACCTTACAACCCTGTTCATGTGGCGACTTTTGATCTGGGACCAACTTATGGAGATCCAAAGGTTACCTTCAGGATGAAACTTGATACAAACGCTACTATTTTTGTTCTTGAGTACTGCAATCTTCACGGCGTCTGGGAAAATTACAAACAAATTAAAGTAACGGAGTGACGTGTTGTGAAAAAGTATAGATGTACCATATGTGGCTATGTTTATGATCCCGCCGTTGGTGACCCTGATGGCGGGATAGCGCCGGGTACCCCCTTTGAACAGATACCCGATGACTGGGTCTGTCCGATTTGCGGCGCTTCTAAAGAAGATTTTGAGCCGATTGAATAATTAATTGGCATAAATAATTAGGGTCTGGCCAGACCTGATATAATTTGAATTAAGGTTATTCCATTTTTTTAGCTTTTGGATGGAAATGCCATATCTTTTTGAAATTGAGTATAGAGTATCACCAGGTTTTACCTTGTGTTTAATAATTCCACTCTGTTCTTTGGAGGACGAAGTGGGATTTGAATTACTTTTGCTGGTGTAGTTTTTTGTTTTTTTCGGGTAGGTGTATGTTTTAGCTGAAGCAGTTGGACCGTATGGTATAACGAGGATCATACCGGGTCTTAATCTTCTGGGATTGATGTTATTGTTTGCTTGCCGGATTGCGCTCACTGTAACTCCATATTTTCTGGCTATTTGATATAGAGTTTCGCCTTTTCTTACTACGTGGGTTTCTGCCTTAAACCATTTATCCTTTGGTGTGTTATTCATTCGGGCAATAAATTGTTCTTTAGTTCCAACGGGGATCCTGACATAATAGTTTTTCAGATCCGGAGGTGTGGCAAATCTATGGAAATAGGGATTGTAGAATCTAAATTCGCGTTCACTAATCCCAGCCCAAGAGGCCAGTTGCTTTATGTTGGCTTGTGCCGGCACAAGAACACTATCGTAAGTAAATTCAGGAACATTTAAAACAGAATCTACGAGAGCCTTGTTATTATTAATAAAAATTATGAGGGCGAGGAAAGAAGGTACGTAGTTTCTCGTTTCTCTTTTTAACTGCCTTCTGATGTCCCAAAATTTTTCTCCGTTGGTTTTCACCAGTCTCGAATAGACTTTACCTTCCCCTGCATTGTATGCTGCAATAGCAAGATCCCATCTTCCAAAGAAGTCAAACAGGTCCTTTAAATACTTGCAGGCGGCGTGGGTGGAGAAAATTGGATCTAAACGCTGGTCGATCCACCAATCAACTAAAAGTCCATACTTTTTTGCGGTGTAAGATATAAACTGCCATGGTCCCACAGCTCTTCTTCTTGAGACAGCATTTAAATTGAATCCACTCTCGATTACAGGTAGGAAAGCGAGATCTTCTGGCAATCCGTAACTTCTAATGATTTCTGCGATCTTCTTGAAATATGGGGCTCCTCTTCTCAGTGCTCTCAGTACCCTATCTTTTCCTCGTGTTTCATAAAAGTGATGCCATTTAGCAATTTCCATTTCTTCTTCTTTGGAGAGGATTAAACCAAAGTGAGCAAGGCGTCCCTTTAGCGCGTATTCTACTTTTTGTAGGTCTTCTTTGAGGTATTTTTGTGGTATATGCTCAATGCCTAAGGTATCTTCTTCGACAAAACCATCTTCATATTCAAAGTCTTCAAAGGTAAATTCAACACGTGGGACCGCGTTTTTTTTGCTTTTAAACGTGATACAGGATTCAAAAGTTAAAGCAAAACCCAGGAGAACAAAAAATTTCTTCACTTCTTGTACCCTATTTTTCTGAGAAATTCGTGACGTGTCTTTTTATCCTCAGGCCCCTCTACACCTAAGGGAGGTTGTCCATCTATCACCCCCATAACACCTCTGCCTTGCTCGGTTTCAGCTATAATTACCTCTATGGGGTTAGCAGAAGCACAATATATATTAACTACTTCCTGACAGTGCTTTATTGCATTGAGAACATTTATGGGATAGGCGTTTCTCATTAGGAGAATGAAGAAGTGACCCGATGCAACATTTTTAGCATTTTCAATGGCTAAATTCACAAGCTCTTCATCATTTCCTGCGTATCTTATTAATCTTGGACCGGAAGATTCACAGAAGGCCAATCCGAACTTGATGTTTGGAACTGAGGTTATCAGAATCTCCTCAATGTCTTCAACAGTTTTGATAAAGTGTGATTGACCTAAAATTGCATTTACATCATCAGGTTTTTGAATTTTAACCGCTTCGAAACGCACCATAAGCACCTCCAATTTTAAGTTTAAAGCAAACCTATTAAACACTCAATATAGTGATATATTGGCAAAATTAATTTTGAAGCTTAAACTAATTTACTCTTTAAGTTTACTCTTTAAGCTCCTCTAAGATCGAATAAAGGTCATGTAAAATTGCCTGTCCTGTTTCAATTTTTCCCGCACCTGGCCCCATTATAAAAACATCACCGAGATGGTCCGTTGTGAAAACAAGTCCATTAAGAACACCATCCACATGATAGAGAGGGTCGTTATAATTTAGGAGTTCGGGTCTCACAGTGGCAGTAACTCCTTTTTCAGTCTTCTTAATTCTTGCGATCAGTTTTATTTTTTTGTTTGATGACTTCGCATTATTTATGTCATCTATTGTGATCTTTGTTATTCCTTCTCTTTCAACGTCGTCGGGTTTTAGATCCCCATTAAGGACGACATTGGACAAAATAAGTGCTTTTGCTTGAGCATCGTAACCTTCAACATCTGCTTCAGGATTTGTTTCTGCATAACCTTTTTTCTGAGCATCTTTCAGAGCATCTTCGTAAGATATACCTTCGGACATTTTTGTCAGAATGTAGTTTGTTGTGCCATTCACAATTCCCCTTATTTCCTTTATCTCACACCCAGCAAGTTCTTTTAGCGCGAATTGAATTGCAGGCGTTCCAGCAAGAACTGTGCCCTCAAACTTAAGCTGGACGCTGTTTTTATCTGCCAGCGCCTTTAACTCATTATAATAAAGAGCAATTGGCCCTTTGTTGGTCGTTATAACGTGCTTTCCGTTTTCAATCGCTTTTTTTATGTGAGTGTATCCTGGCTCCCCTGTCTTTAGATTGGTTGGCGTTACCTCTATGATGAGATTTACATTTTCGTTTGTGAGGAGAAATTCTTCATCAAACTCGCCAAGTCCATCTAAGACTTCGTGAATTTTCTGCCCTTTACTTACTGCATCAAGTGCCTTTTTTAGATCGATACCATTTTTATCAAAAATGCATCCTTTCACTGGATCATAGATGCCACATATTTTTATGGTAGTAGCAAATTTCCGTGCGATTTCTTCCTGTTTCTTTAAAAGAATCTCTGCAAAGCCCTGACCCACAACACCAAACCCAAACATTCCAATATTAATTACTTTTGCCATATTCTAACTCCTGTTTCTTTTTTTTAGGGCCACCGCAATACAAATGGCAAGACCTCCATAAATTATTAAACTTGCAAAGATCAACATTATGATTGCAGAAGCGGGCATCTTAATCCTCCTTTCCCTTTAATTTTTGTAGCACAAAAGCTCCAATTAAGGAGATTAAAAATACTACAAAACCCACAATTGTGACCCAGAGAGGGTATCCTCCATATGGTTGTTTGAGGATTGAATAAATTGAAGTTCCAAAAGTAATCAGCAGAACTAAAGGCGTGATGTACTTAAGACAGATGTCCCACCATACTCCTATTTTGAAGTCGGAGAATTCATTAGCTTTCTCTCTTGCATTTTTCGCCCCCCAGATGTAGCCTACAGCGATGGCCTCAAGAAGCCCTGCAAGGGTTAAACCGAAGGTGCAAACGAAGTAGTCCACGACATCGATCCAGTAAAAACCACCCTTGGTAGTGTATAAAAGGCCAATTAAAAAAGCAGGAAGTATTGTTATAACAATTGCTTTTATTCTCGAGATTTCCCACTTATCCATGATACCGGTTGTTATTCCCTCGATCTGGGAGAAGGCTGAATCTACAGCCAATGTCAAAAGGAGTAGGAAGAACAGTACCCCGAAAAGTGGCGCAAGGGGAAGAAAGTTTATCGCGGTGGGGTATGTTATGAAAGCAAGGCCGAATCCCGATTCGGCAACCTTTGGTACTGTTGTGTTAAGAGCCATGGCAAGATAACCGAGGACTGAGAAAACAGAAAATCCTGCGAAAAAGGCTGTTCCTGCATCTGCCAAGGAGACCATGAAAGAGTTGTTGTTCACGTCCGAGTCAGGTTTAAGATAGCTGGAATAAGCTATTAGTGTTCCCATTCCAAGGGACAAAGAGAAAAATACCTGTCCATAAGCTGCGAGCCAAACGCGGGGGTTGGCGAGGACTTTGAAGTTAGGCGTTAAATAGTATTTTAGACCTTCAATGGAGTTGGGTAATGTTAGCCCCCTGATAAACATTATAATCAGGATAATCCAGGGAGTTAGCACTGTGAAATAGACCACCTTACCCGTTGCTTTTGGTCCCTTGAAAATGCTGAAAAATATCCATGCCCAGGAAAGGATAAGCCCAACAACGACGGGTAGTCTTATAGAACCAAGCTTTGATGGTGATCCTGAAAGTTGCAGGTGGGAGTTGTAAAAAAAGTTTGCTGTATCTTTTCCCCACGATAATTTGAATGAATAGAAAAGGTAGTCAAATGCCCAGGCCATTATAACAGTATAGTAAGTTGCGATGAAAAATACAAGTGTTATTTGAAACCATCCTATCCATTCGAGCTTCGGAGATATTTTTTTGAAAGCTTGAGGTGCGCCTCCTTGCATTCTTGTGCCTAAGGTATATTCAACAATCATAAGGGGTATTCCTGCGGTAAATAACGCTATAATGAATGGTATTAGAAATGCGCCGCCTCCGTTTTGGTAAACCATATAAGGGAATCTCCAAACGTTTCCAAGCCCTATGGCTGCACCCATAGATGCAAGAATGAACTCCAACCTTTTATCCCATCTTTCCCTTTCCATTTAGGCCTCCATGAAAATAGAAGGGGGAAGGTGGATCCACCTTCCCCCTTCCAAGTGGTTTATTAAGCCATTTAGAAGCTCTTGAATATGTAAACAAACCCGCCAAAGAGTCCGGAAGCATTGTCTCCAAGAGCAAGTTCTGTCTTAAGGCCATCACCAGGTATCCAGTAGCCGAGAGCTGCACCAATGTCGATAAGACCTTTGTAAGAGTGGTGAATATGCAATGCAATTTCATTACCCAGTGCCTTGTCTGTCCCTGAAGGCACCAGATTTCTTGAGTAATTGAAAAAGTCAACTCTTAGATCGGTTGATTCAAAAGATGCACCGATATAACCATTAATAACGTTCAGGTTGACCATCGTAGGGTTCCAGGCAGCAACGCATCCAAAGCCATACCCTGTGGTCATAAGGTGTGCTGGACCAAGGCCGGGCCACCATTTATAGAATCCGAAGGTGTACGGATTTTCAGCAGCTGATTGATAAAGTTCGTTTTCTGGCGTGGCCGGATCATCTCCGCTGAACATCACATATGCACCACCAAGGGAAACTGGCATCTCGGGAATGCTAAGGCCAAGTTTTGCAAGAAGGTGTCTTCCTTTATACTCAACGTCAGTGTCGTCCTTTCCGGCCATTTGAATAAATTCTACTGTTGCATTTGCAAACTCTACCGGTGAAAGTTCAGCTCTTCCCCCAATCCACATAGGTTTATCAACACCCTCTTTTCTCATAAAGCCGTAAGGCGAGATTGCAATTTTATTTTCCATTAAGGAAATGGTCATATATCCACCCATAAAGTTAAGATCAGGTGCAATTTGCGAAGGCATAGCTCCAACTTGTTCAATTCCGCCGGCTTCTGCAAGTCTGTCATAAAGGAGATCGAGAGAGACAGGGCCAACATTTAAATTGGCTTTTACGCCGAGAATTCCATCTTCGCCACCGTCAAACAATACAGCGCCATCCCCATATAGCTGATTGAATTTTCCAATCTTAAGGCTCAGAGGCGTGTTGAAGATATTGTTCAATTCTACATAGACTTCCAGGATACCCACTTTGGGATCGGCTCCGCCATCGAGATTTGTACCCCACACTGGGTGGGTTCCAAACTCTCCCCAGGCGCCGACTTTTATAAATGTTTTAACACCACCACCAAAATCGGCCAGGGCATGAAGATGACCATGGAGGTAGGTAAAGTTATCTCCATCTTTTGTGTCTTTATTGAAGTCTTGATTTTGCCAGAAGAATGTGTATGAGTAGTAGGTGCCACCCCAGGAGATATCAGGCTGTGCCTTTACTGGGGTAGCAAGTGATATTATGCTTATTGTTACAATTAGCGCTGCGATTTTTTTCATTTTAACCTCCTTACTTTCTAACTCTCATGCCTTCCTTTTCATCCCAAACAAGTGGTTTGTCATATTTTGGAAGAGGTGCACCAAAAGCTTCTTTTATACTGACCCCATAGGGCCAGTCAGGCGGGCAAATAGCAATATATCTGGCGTATCCTCCTGTGCCTCCTTTTGGCTTTGCATAGCCAATGGCTATCAGCGCACCAGCTTCTGGAACTTTATCAAGATTCGCTACACCTTCTGCTTGGCAGTAGCCATTGTGCAATAGCCAATATTCACCTTCTAAGTTTGGTGTTGTATCGGTGTCAAGGGCTTCATGACCGTGGAACAGGATATGGCGCTCTTCATGTAAGAACTTGAGGGCTCTTAAGGTTATACCAGGGAATGGAAAGTCGGAAAATTCCTTATTTGGCCAGCGTTTGTACCAGTCTGATCTTATCATTACCACTGCACCCTCAGGTATTTTTCCGTATTTCTCTTCCCATGCTTGAATGTCTTCTATATCGCAGTGATAGCCCGGATTTTTAGCCACTTTTTCACTGATGTTTATTACTACAAGCGGCCTGATTGTATAGGTGGGAGGAAGCTCGTCAATTGTGGCTCCATACGGCTCCCAGTGAGCTGGAGGATCAAGCTGGGTGCCATACTGGTCTGTTGGGAGCCAGTAAGCGGTGGCCACGAATCCATGCTTCTCATATGTGAATACCTCTCCCTTTTTCACATACCCTGGTATGTCTTTTCCTGCTTTGGTAGGGTAGAACTCTGCATTACCAAAACCGGGCCATACTGGTTGTTTGGGCATAAATGCGTGGGTTAGGTCTACGTATTTTGCATTGACAAAGTAGTCATTGTAGACCTGCCAGAGGGGGAATTGGGCAGATTTTTTACAACCTGCCATGCTTATCAGTGCTACTATTATTAATGTGGGGACTACACGACGCATATGAAACCTCCTTTGTGCATAGGTAACTATGCACATATTCTGACACTATAATGAATTCTAAATCAAGTGTTGAATTTTGTCAAGTTTGATTTTGCCAGTTTTTGAGTTATAATAAAAATTAAGGATTAAGGAGGTCAAAATGCGGTACTTTGGCAAGGTTGCAGATGTGAATCTTTCAAAAGGTGAAGTAAACTATTATGAACTTCCAGAGAAGTTGGTAGAGAAGTTCATTGGCGGAAAGGGTATTGGAGCGAAGATTCTTTATGACGAGCTGTCACCTCAGGTCGATCCTCTTTCTCCTGAGAATATGTTGATCTTTGCACCGGGACCACTTACTGGTACGATTGCTCCAACTTCTGGAAGGTGGGCGGTGGTTACAAAATCGCCTCACACCGGCATTTTTCTTGATTCACAGGTGGGTGGACATTTTGGTGCTGCCTTGAGGAGGGCAGGGATTGATATTTTGATTATCAGAGGGAAGGCTGAAAAACCTGTTTATCTATACATAGAAAATGGAAAAGTAACGATCTGTGATGCGAGACATCTTTGGGGTAAAACGATTTTTGAAACAGAGGATGAACTCAAAAAAATCCATCCAGGAGCAAAGGTTGGTTCAATAGGGCCTGCTGGTGAAAACCTTGTTTCTTTTGCAATAATAGGATTTGATTACTATAGACAGGCGGGAAGAGGCGGAGCAGGCGCTGTAATGGGTTCTAAGAAATTGAAGGCTGTTGTCGCAAAACCTAACTCAGAAGTAGGATATTTTGATGAAAAGGGGATGAAAGAGACTGTGAAAAGGTTATTGAAACTGATAAAGGAACATCCGGTTATGAAGCGGAGAACGGAAATCGGCACCCCGATGTGGGTTAAAATGTCAAACGAAGGCGGTTTTTTGCCCACAAGGAACTTTTCAAGGGGAGTATTTGAGAGGGCTGATGACATTTCCGGGGAAACGATGAAAGAGAGAATCTGGGTTAGGAATAAAGCCTGCTTTGGATGTACTATTGCCTGCGGTAAACTGACCCATGTGAAGGAGGGAAAATATAAATGCAATGAAGTCGAAGGCCCTGAATATGAGACTATAGCGTTACTTGGATCTAATTGTGAAATTACACCTATCGAAAGTGTTGCATTTTTAAATAGAATTTGTGATAATCTTGGACTTGATACTATATCTGCTGGTGGAGTGGTAGCCTTTGCAATGGAGTGTTTTGAAAGGGGCCTTTTGAAGGACACGGACGGGCTGGAGTTAAAATTCGGTAATGCAGATGCGGCTTCTGAGCTTTTGAAGAAAATCGCATACCGTCAGGGAATTGGTGAGCTTTTCGCTCAAGGAGTGAGAAAAGCCGCTGAAAAGATAGGGCAAGGGAGTGAGCGGTTTGCAATTCATGTAAAGGGTCTTGAACTACCTGGTGTGGAACCAAGGGGTTCCTGGGGGATGGCCCTTGCCTTTGCAACAGCAGACAGGGGAGGCTGTCACCAGAGGGCATGGACTCCAACGGCGGAATTAAAAGGCGTTCTCCCCAGGTTCTCAACGGAAGGAGTGGCAAAATTTGTCAAAGAAACTCAAGATGAAAGGGCGGTCTGTTTTTCCCTTGTTTTATGTGATTTTGCACCATTTGCTGTTGAGGATTTTGCAGAACTTTTATATAATGCCACCGGGATTAGCTTAAACACCGATGAGTACATGCTAACAGGTGAAAGAATTTGGAACCTCACAAGGCTTTTCAATGTTAGGGAGGGAATTTCAAGAAAGGATGATACTTTACCGCCGCGCATCATGGAGGAACCATCTCCTGTAGGTCCAGCTGAGGGGAAGGTAATTACAGCTTCAATATTGAACGAGATGCTGGATGAATATTACGCTCTAAGGGGATGGGATCAAAATGGTATCCCAACTGATGACACGTTAAGGAGGCTTGGTCTAAAGAGTTGAGTAGTGCCTTTGCTCGAAATTTGCGGTTTTTAAGGTTGGTATTGCTTTTCCTTAAAAATCTTGACTTAATTTGTTTTGCGAATTAGAATATTAACATTAACAGGAGGAGCGCTGTGAAAAGGTTGTTAATAGTGGTTTTGTTAAGCTCAGGGGTTATAAGCGCTCAAATTTTTACAGGTAATCAGAGTGATGTCCCTGTCCCTTTGGTTTCGGATAAATTTACACTTTATGTGTCTGGATTTGGTGGTTCTAAAATACAATCGGGCCCTTATGCCTCTGAAACATATAAAAGCATCCTTCCTCCCTTCGGTATTTCTCTTGGAATTGCCTATAGGAATTTATACTTCCACGCAGGCTATATTCAGAATAGAAATGCGGAAATTACTTTTCAACATACAATCTGGAATAATGAGAAATTTTACGCTTTATGGGGAGTGAATGGACTCATCGTACCGGATATTGAATCTGAAGGTACCGATTATATTCCTGCAGAATCTACATCGAAGTTCCTACGTATACCACTTTTTGCAGAGTTATATATGAAGCCTCTAAAATACGTCGAAGCAGGTGTAGGAGTTGGCCTCGGAAGGTTTGCCCAGAACAAGTATCTGGAACAGCCTCTGAAAGTTCCTGGTTTTTTTGCAACTGTAGCTATTAAACCTGTAGAGTTTATTAAGATATACTGGGAAGGCTACACATCCACTTGGAAAAGAAATCTTGGAATTGTCCTCGGCCCTTTTAAAGGGATTGAGCTTGTTACCGCTTTCCGGTATTGTGCCTACCCCCCTGAAGATAAATTTGCTGTCCAGCAGGGTTTTGTTGGAGTAAGAGCTGAGATTCCTGGAGAAACTATTTTTAAACCTGCCATTTCAGAAGTGAAACTGATAGTTAAAGAACAGGTCACTGGAAAACCTGTTAATGGTGCACAGGTAATCTCGCCAGAGGGCAAATTCCCCACCCTTATAACGAATGAGAGTGGTGAGATAACTACGGCGTTAAAACCGGGAATTTACCCATTCAAGGTCACTGGTAACAGCAAGTATGCACCTTTAAGCAGTTTATTGGAAATTAAGCCCAAGCAGAAAAGTGTAACCCTTGAGGTCAAGCTAAGGTACAGCAACGAGTATTTGGACTATCTTGCAATACTTGAAAGGGCGAGAGAGTTTTTGAGAAAGAGCGATATAAAAAATGCGGAAATTGAAATAAATAAAGCGTTAAAGCTTTTCCCTGAAGATGAGGAAGGTTTGAAGGTGAAAGATTCGCTGTACGCTGTAAAATCTAACATGATTAAAGAAAAAACTTTACGGGCCGAGAATTATCTTAAGAGCAAGAGATATCGGGATGCGATAAACGAGCTTCAAGGGATATTGAGTTTTGATCCCCAGAATCAGGAAGTAAGAAAAAGAATTGACAGTATTCGAATTGTAATGCTTGAGGAGAGAAAGAAGGAAACCCCGCGGCCCGTTCAGAAGGTCACTCCACCACCCTCAGCAAAACCTAAACCAGAGCCTAAGAAGGAAAAGGTGTCTGTTCCTGACCTCATTGATAGGGGTAAGAAGCTTTTCTTTGAAGGGAAGTATAGGGACGCAAAGACTTACTTTGAGAAGGCTTTAAAGCTTGATCCTAACAATAAAGAGGCAAAATTTTACCTTGACAAGTGTGATTCATACATAAAAATGATGGGTGGCTGACACAGGTTGACTTTCCGAAAGTTTGAGATAATAATATAAGCACTTCAGGCCCCATCGTCTAAGAGGCTAGGACACCGCTCTTTCAAGGCGGCAGTAGGGGTTCGAGTCCCCTTGGGGCCAGTTTATTTTTTTTTGACTGTACAGTTTTGGAAATTTATAATTTACCTGCACAGGAGGAAATTTAGAAATGGGAGTTCGTGTAAATAGGTCTGCTTTAAAGAAGCAAAGAAAAGACGAGAAAAGGAGACTTCGTAATAAGGCCTATAAGAGTTTTGTTAAAACCCTGACGAAGAAATTTTTAACAGAGCAAGATATTGAAAAGAAGAAAGAGCTCCTAACTCAGCTATACAAATACCTTGATAGGGCAGCAGATAAAAGGATTTACCATCCAAACACCGTTGCAAGAAAGAAGAGTAAGCTGGCAAAACTTTTAAATCAAGCGCTTCAGAGCCAAACCGCTCAGAACTAAATATATTTAACAGGGCGGTTAGCTCAGCTGGTGAGAGCGCTGCCCTTACAAGGCAGAGGTCGGAGGTTCGAGTCCTCCACCGCCCATTTTAATTTTATTAAAAATTTCTCATGGAAGGTCCCGGTGTTTATCTTATTAGGGAAAAATTGACTTTCCTTAAAGGCTTTAATGTCGTTGAAGTTTCAGGAAGTTCAAAGATTGAAAAGGATAGGCTAATTGGAGATAAATTGATTTCTGTTGATTCTGTTGGGAAACAACTGTATTTACTTTTTCAGGAGACTGCCTTGAGAGTGCATTTTGGAATGTATGGTTCTTTTCGTATAAATAGTCAAAAACCTGGTAAAAAACCTCGTTTACAGCTGAAGTTCTTTAAGGAAGGTAGGAATCCTGTTATTGTGTACTTCTACAACACTTCTTTGAGGCTTGTAAATCAGGCTGAGCTAAATCTTGAACACTTTAGGGATGTTTTGAACAAAAATTTTGATCGAGAATGGGCCCTTGAGAGAATTAAATTAGATCAGAGGATAATAAGCGATGTTCTTCTCGATCAGGAAATTTTTGCGGGGATTGGTAACATAATTAAAAATGAAGCCCTGTTTCTTGCTAAGGTCCATCCTGAAAGCATTGCCTGTAAAATACCCGATGGGGTTGCCAGGGATTTGGTTGATAAAAGCATCCAGTTTTCCCTTATTTTCCTTGAACATAGAAAAAAGGGCTGGCCATTGAAAAAGGTCCTAATGGTATATAACAGGAAATTTTGTCCTCTCTGCGATTCTAAGCTCCGGGTAAGGTATGTCGGAAGTAGTCGAAGAAAAACCTTTTATTGTGAAAATTGCCAGCGGCTTTATGCATAAAAAGACCAACCTCTAATACAAATCCGTTTTTCAGCAAGTCTAAAATCAATTTTTAGAGTGCCTTTTGATGATTGAATTTTTACATCCCTGAGATTAAAATCATAAAATGAACACGCGAGAGCGTTGGATATTTATCGTATCTGACTCTTCGGGCCTTACTTGTGAAACTGTGGTTAAAGCGGCGTTAACACAGTTTAAAACCACCAACGTTTATGTTAAGAAATATTCCCAGGTGAGAACTGTGGAACAGCTTAGAGGAATAATGAAAGAAGCAGCTCAATATGTTGCTGTTGTTGCCTACACTTTTGTGATCACTGAGTTGAGAAAAGAAATTATTGCACTATCACTTCAGCTCGGTGTTCCTGTAATTGACATTTTAGGGCCTGTGCTTTCGCGTCTTCAAGATTTACTGGAACTCTCCCCAATGGCGGTTCCAGGCCTTTTTAGACATCTGAATCAGGATTACTATGAAAGAATTGAATGCATAAACTTTGCCGTTAAACACGATGATGGAAGAAACATCAAAAGCATTGATCAAGCAGACCTCGTCCTTTTAGGAGTTTCGCGTACTTCTAAAACTCCCATATCAATTTATCTGGCCTACAGGGGGATAAAGACCGCTAACGTTCCGGTAGTTTATGGGAGACCTTTACCAGAACCTGTTTTAAGTCTTCCTTCTTCAAAAGTAATAGGGCTTACCGTCGATCCCGAGCGTCTAAGGGATATTAGACTTGTGAGAGCCAGCAAATTAAAAATGGAGTTGAGTGATCCCTATGTGAATTTAGAGGAGATCAAAAAAGAGGTAAATTATGCCCTGACACTCTTTAGGCAACATAATTTTACAATCTTAGATGTAACTTCAAGGTCTAT
>JASEFR010000011.1:0-15328 GCA_030019025.1 bacterium | reverse complement strand
TCTATTGAAGAAGCAGCCACTGCTATAATGGAAATTATAGGAAAAAGGGGTCAATCTTAGAAAAATACACCCATTAAAATACCAAGAAGAGAAGCCAGGATTAGACTAACTGCTATTTGAATAAGGGTTTTCGTTAATCCGATTTCTTTCCATAGTGCCAGAATCGTGGACAGGCAGGGAGTGTAAAAAGTAACAAAAGTAGTGAAAACTATGAGTTCTTTTTTTGTCATAACGGTATTCAACATATCAATTGGCACTTTAAGAGCTTCAGAAGCCATTATTAGTGCCAGTTCCTTCCTTAAAATGCCAAAAATTAAGACAACCCCCAGATTTTTGTTAATTCCAAGAACCCCGTGAACGAGAGGTGAAAAAGCCCTGTTAACGATGGAATCGATCCCGAAGAATTGCATCAAACTTAAAACTAGACTTCCCAATACTATGACTGGCCAGGCAAATAAAATAAAGTCTTTTAGTTTGTACCACACTTTACTAAACGTACCTTTTACTGTTGGAATGCGATAGGGAGGTATTTCTAATATAAAGTCGGTAACCTCGGATTTATAGAAAAGGCTCGCTATTTTAGCAAGAATTGCGATAACGAATATGTTAAGGACAAAGAGGGCAAAGGTAAATTTAAAGCCTATAAACATGTTGGCAAGGGCAAATATTATAGCGAGTCTCGCCGAACAGGGGATAAAGGGGATTAGAAAAGCTGTAGTAACCCTTTCACGTTCACTTTCAATAATTCTGGTAGAAAAGATTGCAGGTACATTGCAGCCATAGCCAAGAACAAACGGAACCACACTTTTTCCGTGAAGTCCAATCCGGTGTAGAAAATGGTCTAGAACAAAAGCCAGCCTCGAGAGGTAGCCTATGTCCTCAAGGATTGATAAAAGAAAAACGAAGGGAATAAAATAGGGAAATACTATCCCTATTCCACTATTCAAACCATCAACGACAGACTTAAGTATTGTTTTCAGAAATTCATTCCAGGTTGTAAGTTCAATTATTTGAGTGAACCTGTCGAAGGGTATAGCAAATATCTCTCCTAAAAATCCACCGAGTTTTTGAACGAGGAAAAAAATGCCGATTAAGGTGAGAAAAGCAATTAAAGGCCCCGCGTAGCTATTCATCACAATGTAGTCAAGTTTGTAGTCGATAAATTTTTGCTTCTTCACATGGGTTATTTTTGTGCAGTTTTCAAAGATTTCCATAGCCAATTTGTGTTTTTCCTGATGAATTAGAAGCCAGGGTGAGTCAATTTTAAACAAAGAAGACAGTGAATTTCTTATTTTTTCAGCCTCTTCTTTTTTGAGTATTCCCAGTTGCCCATCTGCATCAGCGATAACCAGGATTTTGCAGGCATCATAATTTAATGTGGGATAAAGATTTTTGATTTTATCTGCTGCATCTTTGATTACTTCTTCGGCTTCAGGGCCAAGTTCTATTTTAAGCAATTTTAAGGGTTTCTTTGGGTTAAAAACGCTTTTAATAGCCTGGTCGACCCCTTTCCCCTGTGTGGCTACCGTTGGAACCACATCGATTCCAAGAATTTTCTCCAACCTTTTCGTGTCAATTTTTATACCTTTTTTCTCTGCCTCATCCATCATGTTTAGCACAAGAACCATTGGTATGCCGAGAGTTGATAGTTCGATCGTAAGCTCAAGGCTTCTAGAGATAACGGAGCTATCTAAGATATTGATGATCACATCCACGGGATTTTCTAGCAAATATTTCAGGGTAACCCTTTCTGCAGGTTCTTCTCCAAGGAGAGAGTAAATCCCTGGGAGGTCTGTAATAATGAGTTTTATGCCTTCGTAGACCACCTCTGCGGTAAGAAATTCGACAGTAGTACCGGGAAAGTTAGAGGTTTGGGCTTTGTAACCTACCAGCTGATTGAAAAATGTGCTTTTCCCGCAATTCGGCTGTCCGACAAGAGCTATCCTAATTGTTTTTTGCATGTTCGACGATAATTTTTCTCGCCAGGCCCCTGCCTAGAGCCACTTTAATCCCTGTATTAAGGTCTTCAACAAGAATAGCCCCCCCGAATGGGGCAAAATGTAAAATTCTTACTTTGTCTCCTATATTAATTCCCAAACTAACCAACCGTCTTAAAGCTCTATGCCCCGCATTAATACCTTTAACAACTACAATGTCATCTACTCTTGCTTCGTCTAAAGACATATGATAATAATAAACTTATTCTGGTGAAAAGTTAAGTCACTTGTGAGAATGCCTATATATTTGGTAGGATTTCCTACGGGCTATTTCTTGTCTAATTAAATCAGCTGCCCTTTTGAGGCTTTCTTCTGGTTTTGCGTGTCCTCGCAAAGCGGGTTCGATTCCTTCTTCTGACAATATCCTTCTTCCTGTAAACCACACCGGGACCCTGGGTTCATAATCACCGTATTCAACTTGCAACATCGCTTCTTTAAGGCCTGTCACCGATTCCACAAAATTCTTGAGAGTGGGATGGTTGAAAGCGCTTTTTGTCAATGGTATATATCCTGTTTTCGATGACCAGTAAGCTTGAACGCTATCTTCGAGGAAAAAGTTGAGGAAATTAATAAAGTTCTCTTTGTAGCTTTCAGGGACATTTTCAAAGATGCCGACGTTTGTGCCAGAAATGATAACGGTTTTGTATTTGTCAATCGGAACGGGTGCTACACCAAGGCGAAAATTGATTTTATCTTTCATAAAAGCATAGGAAACGATTGTCCCCCATATCATAGCCACTCTTCCATTTGCAAAATCATCCTGGTGGGAATAGCCGGTCCCGAGGTAGGCACATTTATCCTTGAAGATGAGATCCTGCAAGAATGTCAAGGCTTCAATTCCTTCACGTGAATCAAACATTACGGAGTCGCCTTCAAGAAGCCTGCCACCTTTTTGATAGAGGATTGTGGCAAAGATCCATACGTCAATGGTAAAGGCAGTGCCGTAGATTTCGGGTTGGCCATCTCCGTTTTCATCAATGGTGAGTTTTTTTGCAACTTCTCTGAATTCATCCCAAGTTTGTGGAAATTTTTTGATTCCATACTTTTCGAAGAGGTCTATATTGTAGTAAAAAACAGGAACGCTTTTGTTGAATGGAAAGGTCACCAATGTGTCTCCCCACTTGTTTCCGGTAATCAAAACCTCAAAAACATTTTTCAGTTTAGTAGAGTCAATTAGGCTTAAATAATTTTGTATGGGGGTTATTTTTTTAGCAGATAGAAGCTCTGAAGCCCAAGATTCGTAGAGTTGAGAGGCAGTTGGAGGTTTATTAGAGGCTACCGCACCCATAATTTTCTGGGAAAGGGTGTTGTAGTTTCCAAGATTAACGAGGGTTATGGGAGGATTGCTTTGAGAGTACCAGTTTACTATAGTTTTCAGGGCATCGCCAAGGGGTCCTCCCATGGCATGCCAAAAAACTATCCCTTCCTGCTTCTTTGAGGTGCAGGAAAGAAAGGCAAAAAAGACTAATGTTAAATATTTTCTTAATTTTTTAGAACTTGAAAGCATAACTCAGGCCATAGCGCACATTTAGGCCCTGCTTGAAGCTATAAATATAGTGGTCGTCGGAAACATCAATGCTGAACCCCTTGAATTTGATACCGAAACCAAAGGTTATACCCTTTCGCGCACCAAGCTGGTCGAGGAAGTAGCCAAATCTCAAGGAGGCTAAATTAAAAAGGGTGTATTCTAAACCTGCATGTTTCCAAGCGTCGTCAAGTACATAACTGATTCCTTTATCTTTGTAATCGCTTGTTATATTGACGAGTATTTTTGTTAGTTCAAGAGCCAAGGTGAGTTTGTGATTTTTAATATTTAGAGGTACTAAAGCAATACCGGTTTTCACATGGTACGGTAATGGGTCTTTTTCGCCAGTGGAAGTGAGCACAAGTCCTGGTCCAAAGTTATCAAAAAATAATGAATAACGAAATTCCGGGTTATTGTTTCCCATTGTGAATGGTTTTCTGTAGAGGAGACCTGCACCCAAGGCAAAAGTTGTACCGCTTCCTCCACCCTCAATTCCAGTAGCCTGGTACAGAACGTCTTCCGGCGCTAAAAAACTGTGGATAAACTTTATATTGCCGCCTACACTTAAGTTGTCGTTAATTTTGTACCCGTAAGATAGCTGTAATTGAAAGTCGTAGGGTGCCCATGACCCTAAGTATACATCCTCTGAGACCCCTTCAATTTTACCGTAGTAGAGGAAAATGATATTTCCTCCAATAGTTCCCAAAGGTAATGGATAAGTAAAAGCGGTAAATTCGTGGTACATATCTGGAGCAAGTCCGCGAAGCCAGGGCGTATGAACCACCATAACCTCTCCTTTGTGCACGAATCCCAATCCAGCAGGGTTATAGTAGGTTGCAGATGGGTCGTCAGCTATGGTTGAAAATGCGGCAGCCATCCCCGTCGCTCTTGGAGAGGGGAAGATCATGAGGAACGGAACTCCTGCGTCAAAGGAGTCGGCCTTAGCGATCCCTGCTAAAACAGCAAGGACAAGTAGTATTTTTTTGAGTTGTTTTGCCATTTTATCCCTCCGCACAAATTTTCTGAAACCAGAATTCCAGCGGGACTTGCCTCCTTTGTGCAAAATTTTAAAGTCTCTGCTTTATAACTTCAAACACTTCGCCTGGTTTCACTGATTTCATGCATTCTTTTGTTTTTAAGGGACATTCCCTTTTTTCACAGGGGGAGCAGATTAATTTTTTGTAAAAAATAGTTACATCTTTGCCTATAGGGCTTGTCCAGGAAACGGGGGTGGGCCCGAAGATTGCAATAGTCCTTGCACCTACAATGGCAGAGAGGTGGGTAAGCCCCGAATCACCTCCGATAAAGGCTAAACTATTCCTGGCAATTTCTGCCGCTTCCCATAAGGAAGTTTTACCTGTCAAATTTACGAAATTTATGCCATTAAAAATTCTTGATCTTTCCACGTCGCCTTTGCTTCCCAGGATTACCGATTTAACACCACGCTTTGCAAGAATATTTGCGAGTTCAATGAAATTTTCTTCACCCCATTCCTTGGCCCTCCCAAATTTGGCAAAGGGCGAAAAGCAGACGAAAGGTTCCTCTAATAGAGCTGCACCTCTCAAAATTTCTAACGCGGATAACCTGTATTTTTCAGGTATTTCCAGTTCAAATTTGACTTCATCTTTATTAACGAGTTCTTGATACAGCATGGCATAGGTCTCTGTGGTGTGGCGTTCTTTCCACTCCCGGGGAATCTTGATTCTCTTAGTGAGCAGGAAGTCTCTTGCATCAAAGGAAAATCCGATTCTTTCCGGTGCTTTGGAAAGGTAAGCCGCCAAGGCAGAAGAGAACGAAATGGGCGTAATGATGTAGTAATCATACTTTTTTCTGATTTTTAAATGTTTTTTGTAGAGTTCACCGTTGGATTTGAAGGAAATGGTGGGAAATCCCCAGAATAGTTCTTTAAGGTGTTCTTTAGATACGACGGTTACCTTTTCCTTTTTTGAAACGGCTAAAATAAAAGGAAGGTTGAAGACCGCGTCACCAAGCCAGTTAGGAGTTCTTATGATTACTCTCATCGTTCTTTGCCCTGTTTAATAGAAGCCCTAAGGAAAAAGCGAAGGTCTGAATGACCTCCGCGTCGCTGAAACTATATTCAAAAGTGCCAGCAATAAGCATTATTAAAAGAAGGCCAATGCCGTAAAGGCCAAATATATTTTTTGACCTCAAGAAAAGGGACCCATAAAAGATGAAGATAAAAAGATATCCTATAAAGAGCAAAATTCCACCGTTTACGAGGGCCATGATGTAGTTGCTGTGAACGTGACCACTGACTGGTTTTCTGGTATCAGGATTTTTTTCAAGAATCTCTTTAAGTTTGGGCGTGCCGTACTTCTTCAGGTAGACTTCCCTCACCTTTTCTTCTCCCCAGAGCTCATACCCTATACCTGTTAAGGGTTTTGCCTTGAATATATTAAGGCCTGTTTTCCACATTTGGATTCGCAAATAGGGACTCATATTTTTTTCGGTAGGGGCACTTCTTTTTAAATATTCGTAACTTCTTTGATTTAAAAGCACTGTTGAGGCGAGTGTTAAAAGTAAGAGTAGATAAATCACTTTTAAATAAGGTTTTGCGAAAAGAATAAAGAGGAGTATAAAGGCAGCTATTCCCAAGTAGTAGCTCCGAGAGTTGTTGATGGCAAGGCTTGTAAGAACTAAGGCGGCTGCCAGAAAAGAGGGAATAAGTTTTTTTATCTTGACACTTTCTTGGAAAATTATCAGAGGGAAAAGAAAGGAAATCACACCTGCGTAGGTGAGTTTTCCCCCCATAAATCCCACTAATGCACTTTGGCGGTTAAAAAAGTGCCAACCTCGAGGGTATAGAAAATGAGTTAGAAGGGCTAAGAATGTGAAAAAAATTACAAAATACGAGAGCTTTTTCAGTAAATCATCCCTTTTTAATTGCTTTGAAAAAGCGAAGAAGACGAAAGGTATGATAAGGTCAAATACTATACCCTTTGTTTTTAGAATTGCCTTAAGGGGCATGGGTGAGAAGAGGGAGGTTACAATAGAAAGCATCAAAAAGATATAAAGGGGCAGGTTTTCTTTTCTTAGAAGCAACGGGTAATCAATGATAACTGCAATGGTTGCAATGATGATGTAAAAGGTTCTATAAGCGTTCGGTAGAAAAGGGAAAAGAAGAGCTCCGTAGGTTAAAATATCATTAATGCTCTCCCGGGAAAGGGTGGTAGTAGCCAATCCTTTTAAAGTTTTCATATTCACCTAATCTTCTCCTTGTAAGTTTTTCGCTCAAGTTTGCAATAAAATCCCTTATTTCCCATTTAAACTTCCTTTTCAAATATTCCTCTTTGATCGGTAAGACAAAGTCATTGTCTGCCACCTGCCTGTTTATCCTTTCCACCATAACCTTTGGATGGGTCCCTTTGAAAAAATGAAGGGAGTCTTTGTGTTGCATAAGTTCTTCCAAATCCTTCTCCGCAAACTTTTCCTTTATGATGTTGTCATCCTTCCAGTGCCAGCGAGCCTGCTCCACTAATTTATCCTTTAAAACACTTTTCCTCCTTGCCCAACCGTAATGGTATATATAGGCATCGAGTGAGATTACATTCAGTTTTCTCCCATTTTTCCGGAAGCTGTGGGAATCTTTGTATGGAACGATTGTTGGGTCATTTCTTACAATCCTAATTTCGTTTCTAACCCAATCTTCACCTTCATGGTATAGGGAATAGTTCCCGTAGAAGTGTTTGTATTTTAAGGTAAATCCTTCAACTCGCTCATCTTCAAGGTAGTCGGTGAGGGCAGATCTTATGTAATCCAGATATTTCTCGTGGACAACTTCATCCCCCTGTAGATAAAAGCACCACGGGGATTTGCATTCCATCATAGCTCTGCTGGCAAAAAGGACCTGAGGTTTACCACCACCCCTCAGTTCTTCAAACCAGGGCGTTGTTATGATTTTTACTTTTGGGTCCTTGATGCTTTTTACAAGTTCTAAAGTTTCGTCCTCAGATTCAATAACGTTGACTATGAATTCATCAACTAAAGGAAGAAGAGAGGATATAGCTTCAACAATGGGGAAATCGTATTTAACCGCGTTTCTAATATAGGTGAAACCACTTACGAGCATTGGAAAATTATATTCTTTAATGCAGGTTTAGACAAAAGCGATTAAATAACTGATATAATTGCGCTTCACGAAGTTTTACAGGGTTTTAACCGCTCACTTTACACTTTTCAAAGTTCCATTTAAAATTTTCACATGAAAAAGTTAAAGATTGTTTTATTATTGTTGATGTTTTCTTGTACCAGGTATAACGGCGTTATTGACCAGCTTTACATTGACTACTTCCCTGCAAGAGAGGGAATGAAGTGGGTTTATAGAACTCCCGATAGCCTTGTTGTGGTAAGGGAGGTTTTGCGGGATACAGAAGTTTCACCGTCTTTTAATCTGATTCAAATTGAAATGCTTGGCGATTTGGAGTATTATAAAAAAAGCCCAGACCTTTTGACCCTGGTTTACGAGTATACCAGGTTTATAAATGGCGATGAAGTAATTTTCGATAAAACAGACCTTTTGTTGTTTTATCAACCCATCCTGAAAAACGAGTTTTTTACCGATACTGTGAGTCAGATGGTTGTCCTGGGTGATACTTTTCGGTACACAAGAATTTTTAGCTCGCAAATTACAAAGGGGACGGGGGAGAGGATAAATCTCATATATAATATCAATGCCACGTTGAAAAAGGGCAATATAGAGGAAAAGCAAAGTATTTTTGCTTTCATCGCACTGGCTCCCGACACGGGTCCAGTTTATATGAAAAAGGTTTTTGATAGCGATACTCTTGAGTTATACCTTGAACAATTTTTAAATTAGGGGGAAGTTATATGGGAGAACTATCTTTAAGTGAAAATGCTCTGAAAGTGTTACAGAAACGTTATCTTTTGAAAAATGAAAACGGTGAGATAGTTGAAACCCCTGAAGGGATGTTCCGAAGGGTGGCGAAAGCAATAAGCGAAGCGGAGAAGAACTATCCGAAAAGCCCATTCACTGTAGAGGAATTGGAGGAAAAGTTTTACGAAATAATGACTCAGTTTTACTTTCTCCCCAATTCTCCTACTTTGATGAATGCAGGAACCTCCCTTGGCCAATTGAGTGCCTGTTTTGTTCTTCCCGTGGGAGACTCTATGGAAGAGATTTTCGAAGCGATCAAGAAGACTGCACTTATCCACAAAACAGGTGGTGGAACGGGCTTCTCCTTTTCAAGACTGAGGCCGAGAAATGACATTGTTAAAAGTACCGGTGGAGTGGCCAGCGGTCCCGTTTCCTTTATGAAAGTTTTTAACGAGGCAACGGAGGCTGTCAAACAGGGAGGAAGGCGCAGAGGCGCCAATATGGGTATATTGAGGGTTGATCACCCGGACATTCTGGATTTTATTGAAGCTAAAGCCAAAGAGGGCGAACTGGCGAATTTCAATATTTCCGTTGCGGTAACAGACAGGTTTATGCAAGCACTGGAAAAGGGAGAGGAGTACGAGCTTATAAATCCGAGAAACAAAGAGGTGGTGGGGAAGCTCAGTAGTAAAGAAATTTTTGATAAAATGGTTTACTATGCTTGGAAAAATGGAGAACCCGGCGTTATTTTTATCGATACCATCAACAAAAAGCATCCCGTTCCCGGTGCCGGCGAGATAGAATCCACCAATCCTTGTGTCACCGCAGATACGTGGGTTATGACAGCTGACGGACCCTATCAGGTAAAGGACCTCATAGGTAAACCCTTTGTTGTGGTTGTGAATGGAACGTTGTACGAGACCACTGGTAAAGGATTCTTTAGCACAGGAATAAAACCTGTCCTTAGATTGCAAACAAAAGAAGGCTACAGCTTAAGGCTGACTCCAGACCATAAGGTTTTGAAGGTTACTAAAATTGGTAAAAGTCGTAGGATCTTTGAATGGGTTTCAGCTCAGGATTTAAAACCGGGTGACAAGGTGGTTCTCCATAATCATAGGGCCTTTAACTATTGGGAAGGTGAACTTACAGAGAATGAAGGGTATTTATTAGGGTTCCTCGTAGGCGATGGAGTAATTAAAGACGAATCTAAAATGCTTTCCGCTTGGGTGGATGGTGAAGAAGAACTTGAAAGCGTTAAAGTTATGGCTAATACCTTTTCTTATGTAATAGAAACGCCCCATTGCTCAGATCATAAAGGTTGGACAAAAGTGAAGGTTAAGAACGAATTTAGATTAAAACTTCCCTACTTGAGAGAACTGGCTGAGAAATTTGGTATAAGGCAAGGGAATAGCATCATAACGAACACCATTGAAAGGGCATCGTCCGATGGGTATAGAGGGTTTTTGAGGGGTCTTTATGACACCTGTGGCAGCGTCCAGGTAAGTGGTAAGAAAGGCGTTAGTGTAAGACTCTCTCACACCAATTTGGAACTTCTTAAAACTGTTCAAAGGATGTTGCTCAGGCTCGGGATTGTAAGCAAAATTTATGTAAAGAGGAATGCTGGATTTAATGGGTTGTCCGACGGTAAAGGCGGTAAGTCGCTTTACGTTATAAGGCCACAATATGAACTTGCTATATCAGGCGATAACCTCTTAATGTTTTCTGAGAAAATTGGTTTCAGCGATAATGAGAGGGCTATGAAGTTAGAATATGCGCTGCGTTTGTATGAGGGTCGTCCAAGAGAAGAATCTTTTGTAGCAACTGTTGAAGAGATAAAACCGGATGGTTATGAAGAGGTTTATGATGTTCAGGTGCCTGGTATAAACGCTTTCGATGGAAATGGATTTTACGTACATAACTGTGGTGAACAGCCGCTTCTTCCTTACGAATCCTGTAATCTTGGTTCCATTAATCTTTCTAAGTTCGTTAAAGGTAAACCTGCATATGAAGAAGGGAAAATCAATAGTGCAGAAGAGGCCCTTAAAAAAATTGATTGGGAGAAGTTAAGGGAAATCGTTCACCTTAGCGTCCACTTCCTTGACAACGTTATTGATGTAAACTATTTCCCCTTTGAGGAGATTAAGCAGATGACCTTGTCCAATAGAAAGGTAGGGCTTGGGGTAATGGGTTTTGCGGACATGCTGCTTCAATTGGGAGTTCCTTATTCTTCGCAGGATGCGATAAAGGTTGCCGAAGAGGTAATGAAGTTTATACAAGAGGAAGCAACCAAGAAGTCAATGGAACTTGCTGAATACAAAGGCTCCTTCCCAAATATTGATAAAAGTATTTATAAACACCCAATGCGTAATGCTACCCTTACTACCATAGCTCCAACAGGTTCCATTTCCATGATTGCTGATTGCTCATCCGGTATTGAACCTCTGTTTTCACTTGCGTATACCAAAACGGTTCTTGGAGGTGAAAATTTACTTTACATAAATTCTCACTTTGAAAGGTCCGCAAAGGCTCTTGGTTTCTACTCTAAAGAGTTAATGGAAGAGGTTGCAGGTTCAAGGAGTATAAAAGACTTTAAGGGGATTCCGGAGTCTATAAGGAAGCTTTTTGATACTACCTTTGATATTGAACCCATGCAGCATTTGAGGATTCAGGCTGCCTTCCAGAAGTACGTGGATAACGCGGTTTCTAAAACCATTAATATGCCGAACAGCGCCACTGTGGAAGACGTTGCGAGAGTTTATAGAGAAGCCTACTACATGGGACTTAAGGGACTTACCGTTTATAGAGATGGTTCCAGGGAAGAACAGGTAATTAAGGTTGCAAAGGAGACCACGGAAACGAAGAGGCCTCCTTTCACAACCCCGAGACCGCGGCCAGAAGTCACCAAAGGCAGGACTATAAAAATGATGACGGACCTTGGAAACTGCTACATTACCATCAACGAAGATGAGTACGGGATCTTTGAGGTCTTCATTTACCTCGGAAAGTCCGGCTCACAGACGATGGCCTTTACTGAAGCCATTGGCAGGTTGATTTCTCTTGCCCTCCGTTCTGGTGTCCCCGTTAGCGAAGTTGTAAAACAGCTAAAAGGTATAAAGAGTTCCACACCTGTAAGGCAGGAAAATGGCGAAGTAGTTTACTCGGTTCCCGATGCAATAGCCAAAGCAATTGAAAAGTATCTGGAAAGGGGAGTACAGTTGGAACTGATCCCCACAAGCCCTACGCTGAAGCCCATTCTTGACCTTCACAGAAAGGTAAAGAAAACAGAAGAGGGCGAAAAACAGTATGATATTTGCCCTGAATGTGGTGGAAGGCTGATTTACCAAGAAGGTTGCTATCTTTGCATTGATTGTGGTTATTCAAAGTGTGAATAGGGGGTGTTATGCCGGTAAAGTCTGATCGGTGGATAAAGGAAATGGCTTTAAAATACAAGATGATTGAACCCTTTGAAGAAAAACTCGTTACGAGTGGCGTAATTTCTTATGGTCTCTCTTCTTATGGTTATGACATCCGAATTGCCGATGAATTCAGGGTTTTTACCGATGTTTATCAAACGGTAGTTGATCCGAAAAATTTTGACCCCAGATCTTTTGTGGAAATCAAAGGTCTTGAATGCATAATTCCTCCCAATTCCTTCTGCCTTGCACGAAGTCTTGAATATTTTCGCATACCCCGAAATGTGATTGGGATATGCCTTGGAAAGAGTACCTATGCAAGGTGCGGAATCGTGGTTAACATAACTCCTCTCGAGCCTGAATGGGAGGGACATCTGACCATAGAGATTTCTAATACCACACCACTACCTGCGAAAATTTATGCCAACGAGGGAATTGCGCAACTTATATTTATTGAATCGGACGAGCTTTGTACTGTATCATATAAGGATAGAAAAGGGAAATATCAGGGGCAGAAGGGAGTAACCCCGCCTAAGGTTTAAAGAGGTGAGAGATATGGCAGGAGAAAACAAAGATCTTGAAAGGGAGCGGATGCTTGAAGCGACGCTCAAACAGATAGAGAAGCAATACGGCCCGGGTTCTATAATGAAACTGGGCGAAGCAACGCAAATAAAGGTAGAGGCTATTCCGACGGGTTCTTTTGGCCTTAATATAATAACAGGAGTAGGGGGTTATCCACGGGGGAGAGTCATTGAAATTTATGGGCCAGAGGCATCAGGTAAAACGACTTTGGCTCTCCATGCAATTGCAGAAACGCACAAGTTTGGAGGTAAGGCAGCTTTTATAGATGCGGAGCATGCCCTTGATCCTACTTATGCCAAGGCTCTCGGTGTTGATGTGGACGATTTAATATTATCGCAGCCAGATACAGGGGAGCAAGCCCTTGAAATCGTTGAGATGCTGGTGAGAAGCAATGCCATAGACCTTGTGGTAATTGATTCGGTAGCGGCGCTGGTTCCGAGAGCGGAAATCGAAGGTGAAATGGGAGATGCTCAGGTTGGACTTCAGGCGAGGTTAATGTCCAAAGCGATGAGGAAACTTGTTGGGGTTTTGAGCAAATCAAAGACCTGTGCCATCTTTATCAACCAGATAAGACAGCAGATTCAGACGGGTTTCGGCTTTGGTAATCCGGAGACCACACCCGGCGGACTTGCTTTAAAGTTTCACGCGTCGATGAGAATTGAGATCAGAAAGATTGCAACCATTAAGCAGGGTGAAGACATCATTGGTAACAGGGTTAAAGTTCGCATAGTAAAAAATAAACTTTCTCCACCTTACAAAAGTACGGAATTTGACATTATTTACGGTGAAGGCATTTCTTATGAAGGTGAGCTGATTGATTGGGGGCTTGAGCATGGGTTAATAAAGAGGAGTGGGACTTGGTACAGCTTCAAAGACATTCAGCTGGGGCAGGGCAGAGAAAAGGCCAGGCTCTTTTTGAAAGAAAATGCAGAGGTAAGAAAAGAACTGGAGAATGAACTCAAAAAGGCTCTTGGTCTTGTATGAGTTCTTGACTGTCTGATTCGGTTGAAATAAAATATATATATAACACTCCTCGGTAGCTCAATAGGCAGAGCACCTGGCTGTTAACCAGGGGGTTGGGGGTTCGAGACCCTCCCGGGGAGTGTTTTTGTTTTATTATGGGTTTTAAAAAAGCACCTGGCTGTTAATCTGTCTGAGGCGGATCGGGGGTTTAAACCCTCCACGGAGCCATTTTGATGGCTGTTTAAAACTCTTTCAAAGTATCTTCCCAACTTGTCTGCACAAGGGAGAAGGAAGAATAAAACTATCTCTTTCTCCTATTCTGGATGATAATGAAGTTCGAACCTCTATTTGCCATGAAAAAGAGAAGTTTTTGAAGAAAACTTGATTTTTTTTCTCTTTGAGTATACCATTATTGTTGAAATTAAAGGATAATAAATTTGCAAGGCTCAAAGGGTGCTAAAATCATTATTGTGGGTTCTTCTGGATTCAAGAACCAAAATGTATGCAAAGGGTCTAAAAAAAGAGAAATCTACCCATTACCTTTCTCCATCGCACGGGCAAGTAAGATGACGTGGGAAGGAAACACAAAGCTACTTTGATACTCATGTATTTTGGTGGGTTGCGAGTTGGGGAAATTGTGAGGTTCAGACCAAAAAATATAGATTCAGAAAGAGGCTCAATTCACATAAAAGGGAGCAAGGGAAGAAAGGATCGTTACATAATTTTATCTCAAAATGTTATGGTTGTTTTGAGGGAGTATTATGCCCAATACAAGCCGAAAAAATGGCTTTTTGAGAGATCAAAACCTGGGGAACACACATCAATAAGGACCGTTCACGCAATTTTCAAGCATGCGTGTGCAAAAGCAGAGATTAAAAAGGACATCTCAGCCCATTCTTTAAGACATTCTTTTGCAACGCATCTTCTGGAAAGTGGGGTAGATTTAAGGTACATACAGGAGATGCTTGGGCATAAGAGCAGCAAAACGACAGAAATTTACACCCATGTTAGCAAGGCAAATATAGTGAACATAAAAAGTCCACATGATACAATTTTTAAAAAGGAACAAGCATGATTGCATCCAGACGTATGCATATACGCAATACTGTGTATGTACCTTCAAATTGGAAGGATATCCGTATTGCGTATATGAACGAGTTAGGCGACATCATTCGTAATGGGAGGATTTAAAATGACTGGATGGGTTGAACTTATATGGGATGGAAAAAGGGAAAAGGAATTCACGAAGGAAAGTGTTGACAAGAATTATGGTAAGGTTAGGGAAGTAGAGAAAACGCCTTTGCCTTTTCAAAGAATTGAACTTTTAGGGATTGATAAGAAAAGCTCACTTCCACTATTCCCTGAAGAGAACTGGCCTAAAGATTACCCCAAGAACTGGAAAAACCTACTCATCTGGGGAGACAATAAACTGGCAATGTCTTCATTGCTTCAGGGGATTAAGATAAACGGGGAAACTATCAATCTGAGAGGAAAGATTAAACTCATCTACATTGATCCACCTTTTGCTACGGGTGCAGATTTCTCCTTTAAAGTTCCGATGCCAGAGTCCTGGAAGGATTTGATGTCAAAGAACGAGATCGTAAAGAGCCCATCCATCATGGAAGAGCTTGCCTACAGAGACATGTGGGGCGGGAGAACATCAGAGGAGAGAATAGCCTCTTATCTCAACTACATGTATGAAAGGCTTGTTTTGATGAAAGAGTTTTTGGCTAACGATGGCTCAATCTATGTGCATTTGGATTACAGAATGGTGCATTATGTGAAACTCATAATGGATGAGATTTTTGGGAGGGAGAATTTTAGGAATGAGATTGTGTGGTGTTATGCAAGACCTGCAGCTCCTAATCAACGAATCTTTAATCGTGGACATAGCGTTTTATTGTTTTATACAAAGACTGACGACTACATTCTAAACTTGGATTCTGTGAGACAACCTTATGACGAGGCAACTTTAGCAAGAGCTGGATACATG
>JASEFR010000010.1 GCA_030019025.1 bacterium | reverse complement strand
AAATCACCTTTGAAGTTCTATTGAAATTCTCCCCTTCAACTTGAACCAAGTAAAGGCCGGCAGGAAGTCCCGAGAAATTCACCTTGACAATTCCATTTACAGGAACGCGTGTTTCTCCCTTTACCAGTGCACCCTTTGCATCGTAGACCAGTATCCTAACCTCGCCTTCATTTTTACCAGTTAAAAGTTCAAGAGTGGTTCTGGCTATAGCTGGAATCGTTATGCTTGGCTTCTTCACCTCTTCGCCAGCATTTACCACCGTGCCCCAGTACCTTGCGTAGGCATCGTCAATATAAGATTGCAAGTTTGTATACGATCCTGCTCCTGCTACAACAAAAGCAACTTTTACTGAATCGTAGGGTGCGATGTTAAAGGGACCCGCTGACACCATTGAAGACCAGTCAGCATTTCTGTCGGTTGATGTAGTTCTATAGGTGCCATTAAGGAAGTTAATCTGAATATTATCAGGGAGTCCATTATAAGGATAAACATAATTTTCGTTGTCAATTACTGAATAATTTGCTATTAAATCTGTTTGTTCTCTGGATGGATTGAGGATTGCGGTACCCATGAAAGTTGAAGAATAGTAGAGGTAAACAAGGTTTCTCGTGGCGTTAGTACCCCCCGCGTTAGAGCTATAATCAACAATATCCCAGTCTGTAAAGAGTCCTGCATAAAGGCCATTTATCGGGTTTGGGGAGGAATTGTACAACGTGTATTCAAGGATTACATAGTTTGGAGCAACACCGTCGTTAAAGGTGTGTCCTCTCTGATATACCCATAGTCCCTTAGACTCTTCACCACCTGCATCGGTGAAGATCGCCTGGGAATATTCATAATAGGGCGGGTAAGGACTATACTTGAAGACTCGCCCATCGGGCTCTGTTGTTGTAACCCAATCGTCATCGTCACCGGAACTTGATTCATAGTACCTATCTATGACGTAAGGGAGTTGGGTTCCTACTGCAAAGGAACCGTAAAATAGGTGGGAATCTGAAGATGATGGGTATTTACACCCGGAACCTTGGTTCTGGTCTGAACTCATATATCCCAGTGTACCGTATTTTGTTATTGTCAAAACTATGTTTCCCGGAGAATGGTCTGCATAATCCACTCCAGGAATGCCGACAGTGATGGAGAAGTTGTAGTTCCAGGTATACCCCCCATCGCAGGTAATGTTAAGGTTGAAATTGACATCCGTTCCGCTGGGAGTAGCGGGATCTGAAGTGACGACGAATGGATCGCTTCCATTGTCAGCTGTCCCGCTGGTGGAGATGTCTCCAAAGAGGGTTGTTCCATCGCTGATGGAGGCATAACCGGAATTTGTAGTAAGGGTACCCTGCACATTGGACGCATCTACCCCGTTGTTTTTAACAGTTACGGTGATATAAATTGTTTCCCCAGCATCCCAGATTGAATTTTCATTTTGATCAGCAAAAGAGTAGTTTAAAAAGACGATGGAAGGCTGGTCAGGTGAGGGGGTATTTATAAGCGCCTGATAAACGTCCAGAACTCCCCAACCGTAGTCGTTATTGGGATAGGGAGCACCCTGTGAAGGTTGGCTTGCATAATCTAAGAGAAGGGAATAGACGGTGTTAAAGTCAAGATTTGGGTTTTTCTGCAGGAGTATGGCCACCGCACCTGCCACATGAGGTGTAGCCATTGATGTGCCGTCCCAGGACTCGTATCCTCCGCCCGGGACTGATGATGGTACACCTACACCGGGCGCGGAGATGTTGGGTTTTACAAAATTCCAGTCGCTCCGTGGCCAGTAGGCTGTATTATTCCATGGGTCCTGATTGGGAGCAGGCCCCCTACAGGAGAAATTGGCTATGTTGTCATTGTTGTCTGTAGCACCAACAGCTATTACATTAGGAAATGATCCCGGTGTATTTATCGTGCCAGAGTTTGGACCATTGTTACCTGCGGCAAAAACCGGTATTATCTCCAGGTTCCTCCAGTTTAAGACATCATTCCAATACTCAGTGTTTGTTATATCTGTGGAACCCCAGGAGTTGGAAACCACCCGAATATCTACACCTTGTGATTTCCACTCCGCTATCTTTTGAAAACCGTTATGAAGCCACGTGGCAGTTGCACTTCCCTGTGAATCAAAAATTTTACAAGAAACGAATTTTGCACCTGGTGCTACTCCGATGTCGTTTGTGAATGATCCAAGGCCGTCTCCACCAAGGATTGTTCCCGTACAATGGGTTCCGTGGCCATGGTCATCGTAGGGTTGTGACTGTCCGTTTACCGCGTCGTACCAGTATCCATAGAACTTCCCGGAGAGGGCAGGGTGGGTAGGATCAACGCCGGTATCCATTATTCCTACTATAATTCCACTTCCGTCATAGCCGGCTTGCCAGCACGAGTCTGCTTTTACTTTCGTAATGTTCCATGTAGGGGATTTTGTGCTTGCATTTTTATCAGATGTTTTAACCTTTTCTAAGGTAATGGTAAAATTGTCAATTAGATACTCCACGTCATCCCTTTGGGCAATCCACTCAATAACCTCTTTTTTGGCTTCAACGTAGAAACCGTTGAAAATCCAGTAGGGCTGTAAGGTTTTGATCTTTTCGCTGAAGTTTTGCTCAAGAGAATTGAGAATATCTCTTTGGGACTCCATTGAGAAGGTTTTCAATACTTCAACGTATTGTGCTGGAGTTAGTCCTTTCATTGCGTGATAGTCAGGTTTTGCTTTGAGGTGGACAATAGCTTCGATGTATTCATTTGGTGAGGCTTTGAAGAGTTTTTCCCCGAGGGCGGGGTAAATGTATGCCCTTGTTGTTAGGAGAGATAATAACAGAAATTTTAACAACACTATACCTCCTTTGCGTACAATTTTATACCCTGTTTAAAATTTTTCAAAAAGGGTAATCCGCATTTTTTATTGTGAATGGCTCTGACGGTGAATTGTCTTTAGAGTGAAAATTTTATTCTGCTTATTTCTTTGTATTTTGTAGTGTAATCTCACTTTAGCAGAATTAGCTTTTTCGTCTCAACAGAGCTTGTGGTCTCTAAATTGCAGAAGTATATACCCTCGGGTAAATCAGCAGAATTCCAGCGTATGGTATGCTTTCCGGCAGGTAATACTCCTCTGACTAAAGTAGCAACTTCCTGGCCGAGCATATTATAGATTCGTAGGGTAACGTAAGTTGATTTTGGTAACTCGTATTGAATATTAGTATATCTGCTGAAAGGATTTGGATAATTCGGGAAAAGTTTCGGTTTTATGTTTAAACTATTTTCGTCTCTTATACTTACAGGGCTGATGAATCTGCCATAGACGTCACCGTCGGTGAGGTCGGAATTTACACGAGTAGCTATCACAAGATAATTCCCGCCTCCAAAGCCGACTCCTCCCACAGGTATTTTGTTGTTTAAAGGAGCAAAGATAACAAAAGGTGTGTCAATAGGTTCACCGAAGGTGTTATAGAATCTTCCTACCATATTTGAATCGGAAAATTGTGTCCAGGTTATTAAATAATTAGTACCATCAAAGGCAACATAGGGTAGAAACGGCATTTTAGTTGTATCACAAATAGTAAATGTATCCTCGAGGGTTCCAGAAGTGGTTATGAATCTGCCAAGCAAAGTCCATTTTGGGAAACCCACGTCACTAAGAGTTTCATGAAATGCCAGCAGGTACCTTGTACCATCAAAGGCAAGGGAGACAGGGTTATCGCTGTAGTATGGGCCGTTGTCAATGACAAAATTGCCCCCCACAAGTGAGCCTGTTTTACTTACAAACTGCCCATAGATGTCTTTGTCATTATTGTCATCAACCCAGACTACGAGAAAATTGTTGCCATCAAATGCAGTGGCATTTTCACGTGCATAGTTATTGCTAATTTGTATTTGGGACCCAATCAGATCACCACTACTGCTTAACATTTGTCCATAGAGATAGCCGTCATTTTTAACGAAAACTGCCAGAAAAACCGTATCGCCCATAGCAATACTATTTCGGCCGTTTGGGTCTAAGTCGGTGGCGATGGTGATTGGAGAACCAACCAGATTTCCGTTCGTATCAATGAATTCTCCTTTAAGAGTTCCATAGAAGTCGCACCACATCAGGAAGTAATTGGTCCCATCAAAGATTGGTATCGCGCCCGGGAAAACTCCTGTATCACCTAAGGAAATTCTTGGGCCTATTAGATCTCCAGGATAGGCAATCAGCTGTGCATTGATACTGTACGGGCTTTCAGAATCACCGTAAATAGCTACCAGGCCGTTGTTATCACCGTAAACCGCTCCTCCAGAAAAAGTCGTATCACTACCCACTGCGATAGGAAATTCCTGGGCACTGATACCTTTTTGGAAGAAAAGAAAAGAAGCAACTGCAAAAACTATTTGGTAAATTTTTTTGGACATATCCCCTCCTTTTTCTAATTTTACACCCAGTTTAATAATTTACCAACATAGAACATTGCAAGTCCTGAGAAAAGTGAACCACTCAGGTTGTCGTCTAATTTCCATGGCAATATCTCAGATATAGCTCCTACTAAAGCACCTATGATGGTAAGAGGAAATGGGTAGTTTGCCAGTTTTGAGTATATATATCCTGCGATTATCCCAAAGGTTGTATAGGCTAAGAAACCTTCCAGGGTTTTTTCAAAGAATCGCCTTCGTCCGTATTCAAGCCCCATGAGTTTGGCAAACATATCACCAAAGACTGGGTAGAGGATTGAGCAGGAGGCAATTTTTCCCGGAAACAGCAAGTAGCTTAAAAAGGATGCTACAGTGAAGTGGGTCATGCTGGAGAAGGTTTTTTCTTCTTTACTTTTAAAGGCAAAACTTAGGGTTTTCATTATAGCCCGATTGATGCCTGCTTTAGAAAGTCTCACAAGATCAAAGATTAGGAAAGCGAGGGCTACAGTGCCGGTTAGTTTTAGAATAAAGCCCTTTGAAGTCTGGAAGTAGATGATTATATACAAAATAGCGAAAGGTCTTGCCACAAATCTTGACCATTTGATTGTCTTTCTTGTTTGTTCACTTAGTTTGTATCCGCTTTTGATCCGGTTGCTGAGACTAACGGAGAAAGTGTAGGCAACGAATACCAACATTATTATCCATTCAAGAGTCGATAAATGGACTGCTACTAATAGAAAGACTGCCGGCAGGATGTATAATCCCAGTATCCTTGAAGGCCCGATGATGTATAATAAAATTAGTGAATAAAAAACCAGAATAAGAAATGCAGTAAGAAAATCGGGCTTTGTAAATAGAGTTCTAAGAAGAAAATACAAAATTATGCCAGTTGCGGTTGCTTCCCCCTGCCCCCCTCTAAATTTAAGGTAGAAGGGAAACACATGCCCGAGAACAGCAGCGAAGGAGATGAGAATATTTAGGGGATACTCTATTCCCACCAGGTGGGCGATCCATGCGGACAACATTCCCTTTGAAAGATCGAAAATGGCTGTAAAGAGTGCAGGAATAGGACCGAGTGTTTTATAGGCATTTATTGTCCCTGCGTTCTTATCTCCCACCTCACGGATATCAATTCCTTTAAGGAGTTTGCCAAGGAAATAGGCAGGTAAAATTGAGCCTAAAATGTAGCTACTTAAGACACTTATAGTAATTTTTATAGCCATGTTTTTATTATAAAGGAAGAGGCATTATAATTTAACGATGAAATTTGTAGCAGTGGTTTTGTGTGGGGGGAAGGGGGAGCGGTTCTGGCCATTGTCGAGGAATGAAAATCCCAAACAGTTTCTTCAAATCGCGGGTGAAGGTACCCTTATTGAGCAAACCGCAAGAAGGTTGAAAAGAGTTCCCGAGTGCGGGGAAATACTCCTGGTTTCTAACGCCAAATTCAGGCAAAAGCTGGATTCTATGTTTCCCGGTGTCTTTAAGATACTTGAGCCGGTCGGTAAAAACACCGCGCCTGCCTGTGCTGTTGCCAACGAGTATGTAAGAAGAAGATATGGAGAGGTGATAGTAGGCGTCTTTCCTTCGGACCATTTCATAAAAGAAGATGATGTTTTCCTGAAAGCTATTGATGAAGCAGTAAAACTGGCCCAGCAAGGTTACATCGTTACCATTGGAATTAAGCCTGCAAGACCTGAAACAGGTTACGGTTATATTGAGAGGGGTGAAAAACTGGGCGAAAAGTCATATAAGGCTATTAAGTTTCACGAGAAGCCTGAAAGAGAAACGGCTGAGAAATATGTCTCGTCAGGGAAGTTTTACTGGAATGCAGGTATGTTTGTATGGAAAACGGATGTCTTTGATGAAGCGGTAAGGAAATTTATGCCAGATTTTTACAAAGTTTTGAAAGAATCCAAGATCCCTGAGGAACTTGATAAAGTTTATGAAAAAGCGCCTGAAATTTCAGTGGATTATGCAATAATGGAAAAGGCTGACAACATAGCAGTTGTGGAAGGGGAATTTTTCTGGGAGGACTTGGGGGCATTTCCATCTCTTTTTAAAGTTTTAGATACTGATGAAGAGGGGAATATTATCTCAGGTGAAGCAGTGGTCTCGGAATGTAAAAATTCTATTTTTATTCAAAGGGGACCGTTAATTGCAGCCTATGGGCTTTCGGATGTCATAGTGGTCTCAACCAATGATGTAGTGCTTGTAATTCCAATGAGTGAGGCTCAAAATATTAAAAAGTTAAGGGCAATTTTAAAGGAAAGAGGGCTTGAAAAATTATTGTAAGCAGGAGGTTTTTATGAAGAGGCTTTTGCCGCTGTTTGCGTTGGCGATATTAATCGCCGGATGCAATCTGAAGATTGAGGAGTGGAACAGCAGTAAAGTGCTGCCACTCGATGTCAGCCTTCCCGTGGTGAACAGGACTTATTTGATGACCGATTTCGTGAATGATAATCCGAGATTTCTCACGATCGGTGGTGACACGATATATTTCGCCGAGGATACAACAATTACGAACACTTATCTGGCTGTGGATAGCACGTTCAACGTAACTTTTTCTCATGGCCTACCTGAGATTCTCGATAGCTCACAAACTACAGTATCCTCAAGGGTCATGGAAATTACCGGAGTCATAAAGCTAAAGGGCAATGTGGTAAGTCCTTTTCACCTGCAAGCTGTCTTTTCCTACTACAAGGAAGGCACATTAGAGCGTTCAGATACTTTGGATATTGCCTTTACTTCTGTTGGCCCTATAGATACAGTGATAAATTTAACGCTTAGTGATATCCCTATTGGTCCCTTTTCCGTTAATTTGAAAGGAACAGGCTCCCTGGGCGCAGTTCAAGCGGATACTCTTTATTTGGGATACAAGATTCCCTCTACGCTCGATTTGAGGGGAGATACACTTGTGTTTGACGAAATTTCAATTAAAGTCGATTCCGCAATTATAGAGGCCGCTCAAAAAGGCCTGATTGACACCGTTCAATTTTCTATGTTTGGAGGAAATAGACTTCCTGTTGGAATACTGGTGAATACGTGGGTACTTAATAAAGAAAAAACGGACAGTGCAAAGGTGTTTGATGTAGATTTTAATCCCGCCACTGTAGATGATCAGGGTTTTGCGATTGGAGAGACAACGTGGGCTATTACTGCAAAGCTTCCAAGAAATGTAATAGATTTTCTTACGAGGGATACGATTTATATCCACCAGTCAATTATTATACCTCAAATGCCAAACCCCGTTGTTGTTAGATCTGTTGACTACATAAGGTACAAAGGCTATATGAGAGTGGTTGGATACCTTGATTTTGAGAAGCTTTCAGAGTAAAGGAGGATAAAAATGAAGAGGCTTTTTATAATGCTTTTTTTAGTCAATTTAACCTGGGCATATCCTATTATCTCCTTTAATGGAGAGTGGTACGGAACTACCGGACATTTTGGCCCATATTCCGTTTTCCATTCCCCGCAAAACTTAGCGGGAAAATACAATCCATCTTTTGTGCTTATGCTTCCTTATTTGCACGCGGGATTTAACAACGATCTAATTTCCCTCGATTTTTATAACAGGCTTGCACCCATGGATACGATAACCGATGAATTTAAGCAAGATGTTTTAGAGAAAATAGGTGATAATTTTGAGTTTAGTCAGTATCTTTCTGCAATGCCCATTGGGCTGTCAATAGGCCCTATTGGTGTTGCCAGCAGGACGGTGGAAGCGGCTAAAGTTAATATCCCAAGAGATTTATTCCGCATCGGCCTTTACGGAGTGCAGGTTAACAAAACTTATGATTTTACAAGCCTTCAGGCAGAGGTAATATCATATCTTCAGCACACCCTTGGCTTTGGATTTAGTGAAAGGATATCCAATAGAAAGGTTCATTTTGGTTTTTCAGGTTCTTACATCCTTGGACAGGCATATGCAAAGATTACATCAAGAACTGGAAAAGTGGAAGTTGCAGATACTGCTATTGAGGTAAAAGATACCGTTGAATTTATGTATTCAACACCGGATTATGTTTATGACATGAGGAATTTTAGTGTCGGGGAGATATATAAGCCCAGTGGTTATGGCTTCTCTCTCTCCCTTGGTTCTTCCGTTGAATTAACACCCAAATTCACATTAGGCCTTGCAATTGAAAACCTTTTTTCAAATATTAAATGGAATTCTGATTCAACATTCACAGGGGTTGCTGCTATTACTTCATCCAGGTTTAATCTTTACGACCTTTATAAAGCAGATTCTCTAAGGGAGATTTTTACCGACACAATTGAAAGGAACGCAGGAAGTTTCAATACTAAACTTCCTGTAATACTGAGGATTTCCGGAATGTATGATTTCTACAGGTTGCCTCTGAAGTTTTATTTTGATCTTGAACAGGGCTTCAAAAACTCTGCTCTTTCCAGTACTACGCCGAGACTTTCCCTTGCAATGGAACTAAATACATTCCTTCCAATTTTGCTCGGTGCGACTTTCGGGGGTGGCCAGAAACCCAGCTTCTCTTTGGGAACGGGCTTTCAGCTTCCCTTCATGTTCATAAATGCGGGTATTTCCAACCAGAGTGGTCTTATAACCTCTGCAGAAGGTCTTTCGGCAACAGTAACGGCAGGATTTAGGAGCCCAATAATTCAAAGGATTGAGGGAACAATCATTGATTCAACGACAGGGAGTCCATTGATTGCAAGAGTTACGATTGAAGGATACGATGGTAAAGAAAGAAGAGTAACCACTGAAGGGGATGGGAAGTTTAGAGTTAAAATACCATGGGGCTGGACCAAAATAAGTGTGTATGCAGAGAATTATACATCGAAGGATACCTTAATCTTTGTGGATAAGAAAGAGAAGGTTAAAACCACCTTCTATTTGAAGCCATTGGTAGGAGAACTGGTTGTTATGGTAACCGATTTTGTAACAGGACTACCAAAGGCTTATGTTCCTGTGATCGTTATGGACGAGTCAGGAAAGGCTGATACCCTTCTGACAGATTCGACTGGTAAGGCCTCCAAAAAGTACCTTGAGGGTGTGTATTCTATTAAGATTGAAGAGGCAAATTACAAACCCATTTACGAAACCTTTGACATAAAACCATTAGAGACACTTACTAAGAATTATACCATTGTACCAAGAGAAGGAGAATTGATTGGAAAGGTTGTTGATGCGAAATCCCTTTCACCCCTTGTTGCAACGGTTGAAATTTACGATTCTGTTGGCAATCTGATTGAGACAATAAATACATCGGAAAACGGAGAATTCTCTCTTAAATTGAAAGAAGGTTTATACAAGGTAAAAGCTCAGGCAGAAAAGTATATCCCCTTTGAAACTACCTTTGTTATTGAGGGTGGAAAGAAGACTACAAAGGATATAGCCCTTCTCAAGAAGAAGATGGTATTTACCTTTAGAAATATTTACTTTGAGTTTAACAAAGCTGACGTAAGGCCTGAGTCCTATCCAGTACTTGACTCGATTGCGTTGTTCCTTAAGGAGTATCCCAATGTTAAGGTGGAGATTGGAGGACATACAGATTCAAGGGGTTCTGATGCATACAATTTGAAGTTGTCTCAGGCAAGAGCCAATGCGGTGAGAGACTACCTCATTAAGGTTCACAATATATCGCCTGATCGCCTTATAGCGAAAGGATATGGTGAAAGAAGACTGGTGGTATATCCCGAAAGGAGCGAGGAAGATTATCAAATGAATAGAAGAGTAGAATTCACAATACTGGGGACCATAGAATAGTAAACAAATTTCGGGAGAACGAAAAAGGGGTCCAATTGGCCCCCTTTTTCGTTCGAACAGATTTAATTTTAGTTAGTGCTTGATTTCGAATCCCTTTTCACCTGTTGGAGGAATTTCTTCTTTTATTACCCTTTCAACAACAGCGGCTGGTGGACCTTCCTCTACCCTTCTTAAAAATTGTTCAAGAACGTCTTCTGGTCCTTCCGCTTCAATTTCCACCGATTCGTCAGGCATGTTTTTTACGTATCCGCTGATGCCCATGTTTGTTGCAAGCCGATAGGCAAAATATCTAAAGCCTACACCCTGAACGATTCCGTAAATTCTAATATAGTAACGCTTAATGGCCATATTCAAGATTTTCTTAAATGTTCAATAGTTTTTTCAATACCTTCCTCAAAATTTACTGTTGGCGACCAGCCCACTTTTTTTGCCCTGTCAACGTTCAGATAGATCTTGTAAACCTCACCCTTTCTTGGTTCTTTGTAAATAGGTTGTTTACTGTACCTTGTTATTTTTTTCATCATTTTAAAAAGTTCATTAACCGATGTTCCCTTGCCAGAACCTATATTAAACTCCCTCTCTGCCAGTTTTCCCAATTTTGTGAAAAGTATATTCGCTCTTGCCACATCCTCAACATATATAAAGTCTCTTTCCTGATTGCCATCACCATAAATATAGCAATCTTCATTTTTCAGCATGTTCATTCCAAATATTGCGACAACCCCTGCCTCTCCATAAGGATCCTGACGGGGACCGTAGACGTTACCATATCTCAGTATAACGTAATCAAGCCCAAAATTTTTGTAAAAGTATCTTATGTACATTTCGCCCGCATATTTTGAAATTCCGTAAGGGCTGAGGGGGTCAATGGGGTGAAGTTCATCACAAGGCAGGTAAATTGGGTTTCCATATATCGCACCTCCACTGCTGGAGAAGATGAATCTTTTGACGCCGTGTTTTACTGAGAGTTCTAAGAGGTTTATGGTTCCTCGAATGTTAGTATCCGCATCTTCTTGTGGATTCTTAGTGGAATATATTACGCTAATCTGGGCAGCGTGGTGATTCACAATATCCGGTTTTTCCTCAGAAAATACTTTTTCAAGACCTTCCAGATCGCGAATATCCAGTTGGTAAAATTTTGCCTTTGGATTTAGGTGTTCCTTCTTCCCAGAGGTAAGGTTATCAACGACTACTACTTCGTGACCTTCTTTGATGTAGTAGTCTTGAATATGAGACCCAATAAATCCGCAGCCGCCTGTAAGAAGAATCTTCATGCTTTAATTATAAAAGAAAGTTTGTGAAAAGGGTGAACTTACCACGCACCTCCACCACCGCCACCTGCGCCACCGCCGCTAAAACCGCCACTAAATCCGCCATGACTACCGCCAGAGGAGTGGGGAATACTGTAAAGGGTAGAATTGAGATAGGTCATTGTTGGGACGAAGGAGTGGACTCTCACGTAGCCAAATTCAACTCGTTCTTTTATCTCTTCAAATATTTCATCAAAAACTTTTCCCCATTTTTCCTCTTCTCCGAAGGCTATGGCATAGGGGAGCAGTCTTTTAAACATTTCTGGATTATCAAGGGCAAAGAGTTTAAGCCTTTCTTTTTCAACGGTATGTATAAATTCTCGGAGCCCCCTCAAGTATCTCAAGGCTTGTGCTCCTTTCTCAGTCTTAGCTACCATTATTCTTCCAAAGAAAGAAAAGATCAAGAAATTTAAGATTGCGGAGAAGATTATTATGAACAAATTGCTTGTGCTGTTTTTCATTAATAACTGCCCTACAATCCCGATTCCCATTGAAATTCCGACTCCGATGGCGTAATAAGAGGCTCTAACAGTTTCTGGCTCTTCTCTGAAATAGCCTCTCGTTGTGAGGCTTTTGTAGATTTCACGACTGATTTTCTTGAATTCCTTATAGTAGCGGTTTTTCAGATCCGAAATTTTTACAACTTTGTTGTCTTCCTTTGCATATTCGGGCTTAAAGAGGCTTTTTAAAATTGCACACTGGTGAGGTTTAAGATTTTCGTCACAATCTTTTAGCTTTTTGATTATGATTTCTTTTTTGTCTCCCTCTTCTATTTGGATGTATCCGTTTAGCATTAAGAAAACGATTTCTGCTGTTATATCCCTCGGATCAACCTTCTCGTCAAAGATTGTTCCGCTTTCTGAAGGGGTCAAATCTTCGGGAGGTTGATATTGTACAACAATGGTCCCGGTATACGGGTCTCTTCCCCGTTTGTACCACTCCAAGAAGAGAATAAAAAAAGCGATAAAGGGTATGAATAATGGCCATAGCTTAAGAAAGAGTTTTCCAAGCTTTGAAATCTTGCTTTGGACTTTAAACGTGTTTGGAGGAAATTTAAGCAGGATTGTGAGGCCTTCGTAAGGTTCCAGGGCTCTCGTTGTGGCAAAAGAAAGGTAACCTTGAATGCTGTCAGCGTATATCTTTGCATCTTTCCCCCTTGCCCCAAAGAACCCTGTGTAAGCACGGGCTTCCAATGGCAAAACGGGTAATGCAATATTGCAAATTACCGAATCTATGGGGACATTCCAGCTATTTCCTGTGACATTCCAGATAAAATATTGATAATTGAGACTGTCAAAAACTGCATACTCAGTTTGATAGTTAATGTAGTATCTTACCACACCTGATACGTATTTATCAGGATCTCCGATCCTTATAGTGAGATAGTCTGGACCTCTTTTTAAGACCCATGGCATTTCTTCGAAGTCATAACTTCCTGCAGAAATAACCTTTATGGATAACTGGTCGTTTCTAAATTTAACAGGGATGTTCCTATAGATACCATGTCTTTTTTCATTCTCAAAATCTACGGTGATTGTCTCATTGACATCAAGAAGATTATCCCCTGTAAGTCTTAATGCTACATTAAACTCTTTAATGTACCATGAAAGGAGAAGGGCTATAAATACGTTCATGTTTAGATTTTAAAGTGTGTCTTATAACAGTGCAAAGGATAACAGTGCAAAGGATTAATCTGAACCCCAAACTAAAAATAGGGTTTTAAATAGGTTCAATGGTAGCCGTGTACAGTTAAGCTTTAAATTTGGTGCAGGTTTGGATTTCACTTTTCTATTTCAACTAATCCCATTTAGTTATGCTTATTGTTGGTGTTGAAGGTATTTGAACTTTTGAATTAATATTTTTCGGTATTGGCTTTCTGTTTTCCCTATGTTAACTTGACAACGTTGTTATCTTTTTTTGCATGAGTTATATCTTTGTTTGTGTTCTTGTTGAAAGAGAATCAAAGGATTTAGCAAGTGGTGCTATGTAAATTAAAAGGGCTTTGATGAATGCCGGATTTTTTAATCTATCCCAAATTCTGAGTCTTGAGAAATTGTTTTGATCTTTTAATTTTTCTTGGGTTTTGATTTCCGCCTGGCTCTTCGTTGTTTTCTTAAGTTGGTTATCCTTTCAATCCCTTTTCAACAATTTCTCTCAAACGCCTGGCAGATTCGTATGGATTTGTGGATTTCATTATGGCACTGGATACAGCAATACCACATACCCCCGTTTGTATCACGCTTAGTGCGTTTTCTTCAGAGATCCCCCCTATGGCAATTTTGGGGACATCGGGTGTTATCTCTACAAGTTTTTTCAAATTTTCTAAGCCTATGGGTTTTCCTGCATCTGGTTTGGTAGGTGTTGCGAAAACAGACCCAAAACTGAGATAGTCGAAAGGCATATTCATCACCTTTTCAAATTCTTCTTTGTTTCCTACGGAGATTCCGACAATTTTTCCGCATACGATTCTTTTAACTTCGGTGAGGGGTAAGTCGTCTTGCCCGATGTGAACTCCATCAGCATCAAGAAGAATTGCAAAATCGGGTCTGTTGTTTATGAAAAAGGCGACGCCTTTTTCTTTACAAATTTCTTTCAGATTCTTGGCGATTTCGTAGGCCAGCCCGTCGTCTACACCTTTAAATCTAAATTGGACTGCCGTAACTCCGCCTTTAATTGCCTCTTTAACTTTCTCATAGAAATTTTCATCGTAGTAAAGATAATCAGCAATGAGATACAGCTTTAATATATCCTTCATAGTTTCTCAATTAGCATTTCTGCCAGCTTTTTACCTGATAATAACATACCTCCGAAAATAGGACCCATCCTCGGCCCGCCAAAACAGGCACAGGCGGCCATTCCGACAACGTATAGACCGGGAAATACCTCACCTGTTTTTTCAACAGTGATTTTTTCTCCTTCTTCAGCATCCATAGACCTTTCACCAATTATTTCGCCTGTTTCAGTATTTAATTTCACACCGTTCTTTTTAATTAAAACTTTAACTACCTCAAGGTCGTGTCCCGTGGCATCAACTACTGCCTTTGCCAATAGGGTTATGGGGTCCACGTGGAGCTTTGCTATTTCTATCGGCGATGCGTTGATCACCACACCTTGGACTCTGTTATCTTTTATGACTAAATCTTCTACAGAAATGAGATTGAAGATTTCTGCTCCCACCTTTATTGCGTTAAATATTAAACCGCTGGCTAATTCTATGGAATCAACGGAATAGAGGTCCTCTTCCTCTTTTTTGTATCTTATGCCCATGTCGTTCAGGATGGGGAGGCATGCCTCTTCCACTACAGCAAATTTGAAACCCATTCCTCCTCCCCAGGTTCCTCCACCGAGAGATAGTTTCTTTTCAAGAATCGTGACTTTTTTACCGGTCTTGGCCAGGTAATATCCGGCCACCAAGGAGGAAGGACCACCCCCGGCAATGATTATATCACTTTCTATGGCGCTTAAAAGGTGATTAAAATGGTTCCTGATTATGATTTCAGTAATTTTCTTTTCTTTCATTTCTCGCTCCTTTTTACCTCAAACTTCAAGTTTTCTGAAAATTCATTAGGTGTTAGATTGTAAAGCCTGTCAATTAAAAGGGAGTAGAAACCCCCGGGGCCTGTGGCATTCTTAGAGGCGAGCTCCCCTGCCACCCCAAAGAGAGCAAGGCCAAAAAGGGAAGCAAAGGCTTTATCCTCCTCTACAGCTGCAAAAGCTCCGATTATGGAAGATACTGCACAACCGGACCCGGTTATTTTACCAAGCAAAGGTACTCCATTGTGACATTCCAAAACATTATCTCCTTTTATAATGTAATCTATCGCCCCTGAAATTGCGACAATAGTTCTTGTTTTTTTGCTAAATTCGATAGCGGATTCAAGAATATTTTCCGGTTTCGTTATGGAGTCAACTCCCTTCGTCTTACTTTCCAGACCGCAAATTGCTCCGATTTCAGAGGCATTTCCCCTTATTATGTCTACCTTTACCTCGTTTAGTATTTTCTCTACTAAATAGTTCCTAAATCTTGTGGCGCCTGCACCAACGGGGTCCAAAATTACGGGCTTTTTTAGCTCGTTTGCCTTTTTACCGGCGATAATCATAGAGTTGATCATGGTTTTAGTGGGTGTTCCTATATTAAGGACTAAGGAATTTGCGATGGAAACCATATCTTCTACCTCATCTTCAGAGTGTGCCATGACAGGTGAAGCACCTATAGCCAGTAGTGCATTCGCCTGAAAGTTTGCGGCAACATAGTTGGTTATATTGTGAACAAGAGGGCTTAAGTTCTTGATATTCTCAAGGGCTTTTTGAGCTTTTTCTTTAATATTCATTTCTTTTAATCCTTGTTAATTAGGAATACGCAGTACTCACCGCACATTGTACATAAACCTTCGCCGGACTTTTCAACCCTCAATCTCCTTGAGGTTTCTGGATGAATAGATAGAGCCATCATGGTATCCCAGTTCAGTTCTTTTCTTGCTTTTGACATTTCCTCATCCCATTTATCGGCATCCTTGATTCCCTTTGCAATGTCAGCAGCGTGCCCCGCAATCCTTGCAGCAATTACGCCCAGTTTTACGTCTTCTGCTGTTGGAAGTCCGAGATGCTCGGCAGGAGTTACATAACAGAGGAATTCAACGCCCGACCAGGCAGCGATGGCACCACCTATTGCGCCAGTGATGTGGTCAAACCCTGGTGCTATGTCTGTCACAACTGGTCCAAGGAGGTAAAGAGGAGCTCCGTAGTTTAATTTTTTCATTCTTTCCACTGCTTCCTTGACTTTATGAAGAGGAACATGCCCGGGACCCTCAACGATGGTCATAACCCCTGCTTCTCTCGCCTTAAGAACCAGTTCTCCGAGAACTTTCTGCTCTCCCACCTCGAAGTAATCTCCTGCATCCTTTATTGCGCCGGGCCTCATACCATCGCCGAGGGAAAGTACGACATCGTACTTTCTGGCTAATTTCAGCAGGCGATCGAAATGTTCAAAGAGTGGGTTTTCTCTATTGTAGGTTTTGATATAGGCAGAAAGTATTGCACCCCCTCGGGAGACGATACCTTCCAGTCTTGGGTTTTCTTTCAGTTTCATAACAAGTTCTCTTGTTACCCCTGCGTGTATGGTCATAAAGTCAACGCCTTCTTCCATTTGCTGTTCAAGGATATCGAAAATCTCCTCCACATCAAGCCTTACGACTGCACCTCGCTTAATTCTTGCCTGTGTTGCAGCCTCATAGATGGGCACGGTTCCCACTGGCACAGTAGAATTTTCGAGTATTTTCTTTCTAATAATTTTTAAGTCCTCTGACAGTGAAAGATCCATGACTGCGTCAGCACCTGCATCTAAGGCAGCTCTGAGCTTTTCCAGTTCTTCCGGAAGGCTTGACCGATTCGTGCTCGTCCCGATGTTAGCATTTACTTTTGTACGAACAAAGTTTGAGAGTATAAAAGGATTTCTTCCGGTGCGGTATCCGACGACGACAGCTGTACCGGAGACAACTTCTTGTGACATCAGCTTTGGGTCTACCTTCTCTTTTTTACAGATTTCTATGAACTTTTCTGGGATTTTACCAGATTTTAGTGTTTCAATTAAAGTCTCCCCCATCTTTTCCTCCTCTGGCTTTAAGGGGGAGGGCTGAGCGTATGGGAAAGCTACTGGCACTTTCCCTTCGCCGGCATTACCCGGATCAGGTTCGAGGGGTCGCCTTTTAGGCAGGCCTCTCAGCCAGGCTTTTACCCAGCTCCCCCAGTGCCGAATATTATTTTATCACAAATATTATGTAATTCAAAAATGTCAGTTCAAAGGGCTTAGTTTACAAAATGGGGAGATACTTTTTCAGTTCAAACTCGCTACCTCGTTTTCATACCTTGTTCCGACTTCCATTACGTAGTTTTTCCATTCTTTCTCTTTGTTTTCAATGAGTTTTTCATGAACGTGTTAACCAAGTACTTCTCCGCAAGACCTGCTGGTTCTAAAAAGTTCAAGAGCTTTTAAGCTCAATTCTGTACGAGTTTTTTGAGTCTTTTCTGAAGTTCAGTACACTCACGCAGAAGGAACGGTTCTTTGTCTCCAGGCTGAATAATACGGGGCCTCATAACCTGGTCTTAGTCTTTTGTAAGAATTAACCCATTGATTTAAAAACCGTTGAATTTCCCTCCATATTAGATAAGGCCATTGCAAAGCGTTTTCCGAAATCGGAAAACCTGCGGGGGAGTGAAATAAGTTTTCGCCATTTCTGAAGAGAGAAATATGGAGATTCACTTCATTGCCAGGGAGATCCTTTATATGTTTGGCATAAAGAAGAAATGAAGGTTTAGTCTCTCGGGTGTTTTTTTAAAAGCATATTTTGCAAGCGTAATGCTATCTACGATTTCTTTAGCTGACCGTATTTTAAATCTATTTCGTGCTGGCTCGGAGCTACTTCGTGATGATCACAACCAACAGAAATACCCATTTTACAAACATATCACGGCAACTTTTCTGAACCAACACGAGCTCCCGCTGTAAAAATAGCCTCCTGTACCTGATGATTTAGTGCTTCTATCGTTTTCGAATAAAAAAATTCAATCTCTGGACCAATGCATTTAAGTTCCTTGCCTATCTTCAAGAGCTTTGATTAATATAAACCTTGAATCACCGTTAAACCCGTCCCCATTGGCATCGTAAATGTTACCAAACATCAAAGATTTACACCAGGTCTCACTGCCAAGTTCATGCTTCCAAGGTAATACCCTAAAGCTTCTGGGATCAGGTACAAAAACTGAGTCAAATTCACGAATTCTTGCAAAGCCTTCAACCGAGCTTCCATCAAAGCCTTTTCCCTTTTTAAAGGTATCTTCAATTTCTTTTGAGGGTTTAGTAAAGTTTAGAGGCCTGCGGAGAACATTTACAAAAAGAAATCTACGGAACTTGACCTCGGGATGATCATTGAGAAAATTGATCACTTCTTCCTTATTTTTAAAGTCAAATCCTTTAAAGTTGGCACCTCCTCTTAAATGAACTGAACTTCTTTTAATGGCAGTTTTGGGAAAAATTTGGTATACACGATATGGCTAAGTCCACAGACAAACATCGTCAGCCTCTCAATTCCAATCCCAAAACCTGCAGATGGGGGAACTCCTTCCTCCAATAACTTCAAATAGAATGTTTTTAGGAATTCCGCATCTTTATTTCTAAGCTTGTTTATAACATTTGTTCTGTCGTCTTCCCTTTCGCCCCCAGAAATTGCCTCTCCATATCCATAAGGGTACAGGAGGTCGAAGTCGGCCATTTTCCCCGTTGATGGGATTGTCTTATAATAAAATTCTCTTCTCCCTTCAGGAAAATGGACTATCCAAACCGGAACTGATGAGTTTTCAGAGATAACCTTTTCGTAATCTTCTCCATATAGGCTGTAAACGTCTTCAAATTCATAAACAGGAAAAGGGGGACTGATTTCGGGAAGAGTTCTACCAAAGTAAGCCAGTTCTTCTTTAGCCTCATCTTTTAACCTTTTGAATAAGTAAGTTAGCATTTCTTCGATGAGATTCATCACCTCTTGCATTTTTGCATTTTTTATTTCAACGTCAAGCTGGACGAATTCCACAAGATGTCTTCGTGTTGAGGATTTCTTTTCCTCTTCAATTCTTATGTTCGGGGAAAGGGTGAATATTCTGTCGAGATTGAATAGAGCCATCCTTTTGTGAAAGATCATGCTTTTGGTGAGCTGATATTGCTGACCATAGATTTCAAAGGATATGGATTTTTTAACCTCTGATAGGGGATCGGTAACTCTGGAAATCACGACGGGGAGAATTTCAAAAAATCCCTTTTCGTGGAGAAAATCTCTCAAAATTTTGATTATAAGGGATTGAACCCTTACTGCTATTTTTACTTTTTCGTCTTTTAAATGTTCAAAGATTTCAAACTCTAACATAGTTTTACCTCCTTTTGGGAATCAAAGAACAAGCGGGGTTCTATTGATTTAGTATGCCGTCCCCCTTATGAGCGGGGGACGTTATTATTGTTGAAATTAAGTGCGAAATAATTAATAAGTAGAATATTCGATGTAAACACAAATAACAAACCACACATTACCATTGATGATATTATATTAAGCCGCGCATGGAAAGTCAAGAAGGCAGTATAAAGCTGTGTTTTACCTTCTTTAAAATGTAAGTTAGTGCATGGACTCGTTAAGAATTGCCCAGAATCTGCGAAAGGTATTTATACCCATCATCTGGAAAAACGGTAACAATTCTTTTAAATTTGTACTTCTCTTTGATCTTCAAGGATGCCAAGAGATTGGCTGAGGAGGATATTCCTGCAAATATTCCTTCTTTCCACAATTTGACCGTCCAACCCAGTGCTTCGCTGTCATCGATTTGGATTATTTCATCAATCAGCTTTAAATCAAGTATTTTAGGCTTAAAGCCCGCACCTATTCCCTGAATTTTGTGTTTACCAGGGGAACCACCACTTAAAATTGCGGATTGTTTTGGCTCAACCGCTATGATTTTTATGGTCGGGTTAAATTCTTTTAGGAACTTCCCAACACCCGTTATTGTTCCTCCGGATCCTACACCAGCTACAAAAGCATCAAGTTGATAGTCCATTTGTTTTAGGATTTCAGGCCCTGTTGTAGAAAAGTGAGCAAGTACATTCCTTTCGTTTTCAAACTGGTTTGGCATAAAAAAATCCTTATTTTCGGAAATAGCTTTGGCTTTTTCTACGGCTTCTTCAATGGTATCAGTTAATATTACTCTTGCTCCCAGACCTTGTAAGAGCTTGATTCTTTCGATAGATGCTGCTTTTGGCATTGTTAAGATTGCCTTTAGACCCAATTGAGTTGCCAGCCAGGCTAAGGATATTCCCGTATTTCCGCTGGTAGGTTCCACGATAGTGGTATGTCGCGTTATTTTGCCTTCTTTGATTGCTTGAAATAGCATGAAGTAAGCGGCTCTATCTTTTATACTACCCGTAGGATTGGATCTTTCAAGTTTTACGAATATTTCGTATTTTTGCAGATAAACTAATGGTGTATCACCGATTTTTATGAAAGACAAGGTTGACAGAAGATCGCTTTGCTTTTTCGCCATTTATTTCACCTCTTGTGCTATCCAATGACTTGTGTTTAGACATAAACAGTGGCTTTCCTCGTCTTCACAAAGGTGATCTAAGTCGTCACTATTTTTTGAATTGGGAGTAGTTTTTATAATGATCTTAGCTGGAATCCCTACTGCCGTAGCATTTTCTGGAACATCGTTAAGGACCACACTATTTGCCCCAATTTTGGCTCCATCGCCTATTTTAACAGGCCCGAGTATTTTCGCACCGGCTCCCACAAAGACGTTTCTGCCGAGGGTAGGATGTCGCTTGCCCGTTGAGAGATTTTTTGAACCGAGGGTAACGCCGTGATATAGTACAGTGCCACTTCCTACTACTGCCGTTGAGCCAATGACCAAACCAACCCCGTGGTCTATCACAACCCCTGGTTTTATAACAGCAGCTGGATGTATGTCAACGCCGTATAATATTCTGGCAAGGTGATATATAGCGAAGGCAATAAGCTTGAACCCCGTTTCATAAAGCATATGAGAATACCTGTAAAGTTTAAGGGACTGAAAACCTGCGTGAAACAGGTACTGGTAAGGGGTTTCAAAAGCTGGATCTAATCGTTTTAGAGCTTCTTTGTCTTTTTTGATGGCGAGGCGAACCTCACTATATTGTTTTCCCAGAATAAGAAGTTGCCTACACAACCGCACCCCATTTATACTCTCCTTTAATTTGAATGTAATAATTTTAGGCCTCCTCTCGTGGATTTTCAATTTTTTAATAAGCTCATAAAAATCTACATTAAATATTATTCCAAGACGCATGCCACACCTTTACACATTTTACTATGTGAAGGAGTGGGCACCGTACATATAAAGCTCTTAGTTTAATGGCGAGAAAGTTATTTAATATTGGTTTTGTAAACTTTCAAGCTCTTAAATCCCTTTAAAATTCGCACTTTTTCCTTTAAACTGAGATTATGCATAGATGCGATCTCCATACACATACTACGAAATCTGACGGGCTCTATTCACCTAGGGAACTGGTATATTTGCTTTACTCAAAAGGAATTAAGATTTTCTCCATTACTGATCACGATTCGGTGGAGGCATTAGCGGAGGCTCAGGAGGAGGCCCTTAAATTAAATATAGAGCTTATACCTGGAGTTGAGCTTTCAGCGGAGTATAAAGGGGAAGAGGTTCACGTTTTAGGCTATTTCATAGATCTCAACTCAGAATATCTGATTAGTTATCTTGAGACTTTTAGAAAGGCAAGAAAAGAAAGATTTTGGAAAATGGTAGAAAAATTGAAAGGTCTGGGTATTGAGATTAACCCCGATATTTCAAAGTTTGAGGAAAATAAAGCGATAGGAAGACCTCACATCGCAAGGGAATTGCTGGAAAGGGGTTTTGTATCGAGTATAGAGGAAGCTTTTGAAAAGTACATTGGAGATTCAGGACCGGCTTATGTAAAGAAGTTCAAGATCTCTGTGGAAGAAGCCATAGATATTATTCACAAAAGTGGTGGCATTGCTATCCTGGCCCATCCGGGGATCATAAATCGTATGGATGAGGTTATTGACATCTCAATTTTGAAAGAAATTGATGGGATAGAGGTCTTTCACCCTAAAAATCCATGTTATCTGGAAGATAAATTGAAAGAGATTGCCTTTAAGAATGGCCTTTTGATTACGGGTGGAACAGATTTCCACGGAGATTTGGAGGGGCAAGGATACCCCGTGGACTTCAATCTTTATTGTGATGTTTCTGGAAGAAGAATTGATGTGGTGAGGCGATGATTAAACCAGTTGAGTGTTTCAGGGACACCATAAAAGTATTAGATCAGACGAGACTGCCCGAAATCGTCCGTTTTGAGTATGTTTATACCCTGCAAGATGCCATTGATGCCATTGTTAATTTGAAGGTGCGCGGTGCCCCCCTTATTGGCATTTTTGCCGCCTATGCTATTGTGCAGGTGATAAGAAGCCTTGATATTGAAGAAATGGAAAGGATCAGGGAGATAGGTTTAAGTAGTGTAAATGAACTGCGAAAAACAAGACCCACCGCTGTTAATTTGTTTCATTCGCTGGAGAGGATCGAGAGAATAATCAAAAACCCTGAAGTAAAGGACAAATCATCCCTCGAGGATCTATTAATGAAAGAAGCAGTGAAGATAGAAAAAGAAGAAGCTGAACGTTGTGAGAAAATGGCTCAGTTTGGAGTTTCTCTACTTCCTGAAAAGGCTAAGGTTATGACTATATGCAATACAGGTTATCTTGCAACTAACCACATAGGAACCGCTCTTGGCATAATATATAAAGGCTATGAGCAGGGAAAGATTGAGAAGGTTTTTGTGCTTGAAACTCGGCCTGTCCTTCAGGGTGCAAGGTTGACCACCTGGGAACTTCTTGAGAATGGAATCAGCCCCGTTCTTATAACGGATAATTCGGCTGCTTTCGTGATGAAAAAAGAAAAGATCGACGCAATTTTTGTCGGTGCTGACAGAATCGCGAGAAATGGAGATACTGCGAATAAAATTGGCACCTATATGCTTGCAATTCTTGCAAAGGAGCATGGAATTCCTTTTTATGTAGCCGCGCCTACCAGTTCTATTGATCTTGCCATTGGAAGTGGTGAAGAAATCGATATAGAAGAGAGAAACAAGAGGGAGGTAGTTTTTGTTGGTGAGAAGCAGATTGCTCCTGAGGAAGTGGATGTTTTAAATTATGCTTTTGATGTGACCCCGTGGAGTCTTATTACTGCAATAATTACCGAAGAGGGAGTCTTTTATCCACCTTATAATTTTAGTCAAAAAGGTTGACACCAATACCGAAAACAGCGCCCTTCAAAAGATCATAGGAAAATCTTGCTTCTATTGCCTTGAAGAGAAACAGTGAAAGCCCGATTTTTCCTTGCAAAATCTTAGATCTGTGGTCGTAGAAGATTGTCGCTGCGGGTTCTAATGCGATTTCTCCTTTTTTGAATTCAAAAGCGGGCGAAACTCGGAGGGCCAATTTACCTTGGCTCGGCATAAAGTAGTTAAAAGATAATTGAAGGTATTCTTTTTGAATGCCACCGGAAATTCCTGCGATGTATGGCCCACCTCTCAACTCGCCATTTTCCAAGTAGTAAATCCCTTCTTTCCCGATTTTTGCGTCAATGCTGGCAAAATATCCGTTCTTCTCCAATTTTATCGACCCATAAATTGGATTTTCGAGCCTGTTGTAGAAGTTATTAGCAGTATAGCCAATTCTTAGGGTCAGGAAATTTAAAGTATGCTTAACGTCAAGGTATGGGTATAACTTCTCGCAATAGCTTAGGCCAAGCGAAATTCCCTTATAGTGAAATATTGCATTGTGGATTTTTCCATCGATTTTGTAATATGCTGATAGATTTCCTACTATGAAGCCCAGTCCTGCTTCGTTAAATTCGCCTTGCCTATAAAAAGCGAAAAGATTCCTGTAAGAAGAGGAAAGCGCATAACCGTTTTTGCCTTCTATTTGTGCGTAAGAAATGTTAAAATTAACTTTGCCGGTGTGTTTGAAAGCAAGCAGTAAAAAGGAAGTGCTGGAATCTACAATCTTAAGATTTGAGTAAAGAATCACTGACTGGTATTCGATTTTTTCAATGGGAGTTTTAAGAAATCCTCCGACTTCGGAAAACCTCTCACCTCTGAGCGAATAAAGGAGTACTTCGGGGGACCTCAAAGAGTCTTTGATGAATATAAAATCAATTTTTCCGCTTCGTTTTTCGAACTCTTCACAATTCCAAAACCGCAGGTTACAGTTGGGCAAGAACGGGATTTCCTGTATATAAATTCTGTCATTGATGGGTCTTTGAAGTTCAGGTTTTAGAAAATCCTCTGTGGTTAGTGGTACAAAATAAGATATTAGGCTTAAAATAAAGAACATCTCACGATAATGCTCTTTTGTATTTCTTCAAAGCTTCAATAGGATTGGAGCTGTGAGTGATAGGCCTTCCAACGACGATGTAGTTAATACCCAGTGTTTTTGCCTCCTGTGGTGTTATAACCCTTGCTTGGTCGTCAACCTCTTCCTCCTCCATTCTGACTCCGGGTACGATAAATCCGATTTTACCTTGGAATTTGTAGCCCAGTTTTGAAACCTCGATTCCGGAGAGCACCGCGTAGTCAATTTCGCATTCGCAAGCGACATTTAGCATACTTTCAACGATTCTTTCTATTTCACATGGATATGCGAAGAGTCGCTGGATCTCGAGCCTTGAAAGGCTGGTCAAAACGGAAACACCTGCCAGGGCAATACCTCGTTTGTGGGCTTCTTCTCTAGCTCTTTTTAGCATTTCTGAACCACCGGAGATATGAACGGTGACTATTTCCACTTCCCCTCTTTCAAAAGGTTCAAGACTTCGAGCTACTACTGAAGGGATGTCGTGAAGCTTGAGGTCGAGGAAGATTCTCTTGTGCCTTTTCCTCAGTTCCTCGATGATTTTTTTACCATACTTTAAATACAAGGGAAGGCCGACCTTGTAAAAATCGTGTTCAATGCCAATTATATCCACCCACTTTAATGCTTCTTCCATTGAGGCTGTATTTAATGCTATTATAATTCCTGTACTAATGGCAATACCTCCTTTATGGTCAGATTTTCTATCCCCAATTCTATTTTTTGTTGAATGAATTCAATGGCTTTAATTTCAGTTTTTAAGAGGCCGTTTGAATCAAAGTTTAAGACGCCAATAGTCTTTGTTAAGTCTTTTATGAGCATTTTCTCGGGGTGTTTTACTGGTACAAAATGGCCTTTTTTTATCTCCACAACGAGGTTATAGGCTTCCAGGGTTCTGAAGACAAACCTGCTCTTTGCAAGGTTTAACTTTAGGTGGTTTATGAGGTCCTTTAGCGTTATTGGCTCTCCATTTTCAAACTTTTTATAGGTTAATAACACTGCGACAAGGAGCAAAGAAGGAGTAACTTTAGCCCCCGGGTCCCCTTCTAAGAAAACGGCAACTTCCGCTCCGAGGAGTAAAAAAAGCCAAGAAAGGTAAATCCAAAAGATGAAGACCAGTATGTTTCCAAGAGTTCCATAAAATTTGGGTATGGTGGAAAAGTAGATAACGTAAGCGTCAAAAGCGTATTTTGCTATCTCCCACAAGAAGGCACCGAAAGCTGCTCCGCCTAAAGCGGCAAGGGGATTAACCTCTGCGTTGGGTAAGAAAAAGTAAATAATCCAGAAGGCAATAACTGTTATAAAGAAGGGCAATAGAATATACTGAACTGATCTGAATATGAGAGATTCCCCCAGTACTTTTAGAAAACCGAAGGAGGCAAAACGTGTTGAAATGTAGAGCGAAAGACCAATGAGAATGGGAACAAGGCTGATAAAAGCCCAGTAGGAGGCCATTTTTATAAGTAGGGGCCTCTTTTTTTTGATTCCCCATATTCTATTTATGTTTCCCTCTATTGAATCAACGACAAGGATGGTGGTTATTATAAGAGCAAGAACGCCGAAGATTTCAAGTGAACCAATGTTTTTGATAAGTTCGTCGAGCTTTTTTTCAAAAGCTATACCACTTTGGGGGATGAAATAGGTGAAAAGAAAGTTTTTGAATTTAATGTAAAGGTCTGAAAAAACAGCAAATCTCGCAAAGAGAAAAAAAATCAAAGAAATGGCTGGAACCGAAGCGAAAACGGTCATATAGGAGAGTGATGAGGCTTTACTAAAAAGCTCGTCTTCTTGAATTTTCTCAAAGAAGCGCTTAATGATGTTTATGGCTTTAATAAGCTTTCCTCCGTCTCTTTGTCAAAAAGATGGATCTTTCCAGAAAAGGTAAAGGTAATGTATTCTCCGGTTTTTGGGACATAAGATGCATGGGCTCTTGCTATTAAAGGTTGTTCTTCACTTCTTAAGTACACGATGGTCTCGTTTCCAAGAAGTTCGTAGAATTCAATCAGAGCTCTAAAATCTCCTTGGTTCAGGATTATATCCTCGGGCCTTACCCCTAATACTGCTTTTCTTCCCTCTTTGTCTTTCAATTTAAGTGCGATGTTTTCCGGTAAGGAGTACTTCCCTATGGGGGAATAAAACACGATTTTTCCGCTTTCTTCAATGAGTTCTCCCTCAATGAAATTCATAGGAGGAGACCCGATAAATCCAGCAACAAACCTATTTACTGGGTGCTCATAAAGGGTCATGGGATCGCCGATTTGCTGAATTTCACCATCTTTCATTAAAACTATTTTCTGCCCTAAGGTCATAGCTTCAACCTGGTCATGGGTTACGTAAATTGTTGTGGTCTTAAGCTGTTCATGTATTTTCTTGAGTTCTGCTCTCATCTTTACTCTCATTTTGGCATCAAGGTTTGAGAGTGGTTCATCGAAGAGAAATACTTTAGGATGTCTCACTATAACCCTTCCTACCGCAACCCTCTGTCTTTGGCCCCCGGAAAGTTCCCTTGGTTTGCGGTCAAGAAGATTCTTTATATCCAGCAATTCAGCAGCCTCCAGTATTCTTTTGTGTATCTCTTCCTTTGGTACTTTTCTCATTTTCAAACCGAAGGCCATGTTTTCGTAAACGGTCATGTGGGGGTAGAGGGCGTAATTTTGAAAAACCATCGCAATTTCTCTGTCTTTTGGTTCTACATTGTTCACGAGCCTGTCTCCGATGTAGATTTCACCGTTAGTGGGATATTCAAGTCCCGCAATTAGCCTGAGTGTTGTGGTCTTTCCACAACCTGAAGGACCAAGAATAACGCAAAATTCACCATCTGCAACTTCAAAGGTAACGTTTTTAACCCCTACGTTTCCCCGGGGAAAGATCTTTGAGACATTTACGAGTCTAACCTCAGCCATTTTTAACCCCCAGATAGGATAATATTTTGGAAAGAGTTTCTTTTAATTCCTTTCTTGGCACAACCATATCAAGGAAACCTTTCTCTAAAAGAAACTCGCTTCTCTGGAAACCTGGTGGAAGGGTTTGTTTTATAGTTTGCTCAATAACACGAGGTCCGGCAAAACCCAGAAGGGCCCCAGGCTCTGCTATGTTTAGGTCACCAAGGGAGGCAAAGGAGGCCATGACACCACCCATAGTAGGGTCGCAGACGACGGAAATAAATGGTATCCTTGCTTCATTTAGCATCTCAACTCCGAGGGTGGTTTTTACCATTTGCATCAAAGAAAAGATGCCTTCATGCATCCTCGCCCCTCCGCCGGAGGAGGTCACGGAGATAAGAGGGATTTTCTTTTCCCTGGCTACTTCGCAAGCTCTGTAAAAAATCTCACCATAGACGGACCCCATGCTACCACCGAGAAACCGGAAATCTGTCAAAAAAATTACCACTTTTTTCCCGTTAATTTTACCTATCCCGGCAACGGCAGCCTCTTTAAGGCCTGTATTTTTCTTGGCCTGTTCCAATTTGTTTTTATAATCGGGGAAGTTTAGGGGATCATCGCTTTCAAGGTGAGAAGCTATGGGTTCTTCAAATTCGCCATTGTCAAGGAGTAGTTTTTTATAGATTTCCACATTCGCTCTGAAATGATGACCGCATTTTGGGCAAACGAGAAAGTTCTTTTCCAGGACAGTTTTATAGAGCATTTCGTCGCACTTTTCGCATTTCACAAAAAGACCTTCAGGGACTTCTTTCTTAGCGGGCTCTAATTCTTTCCTTTTCTTAAAAAGCATCCTTAATCTACCTGAAATTTTGAATAAATCTCTTTTATTTTTGCAATTTTTTCACGTGGGTTAGGCTTTTTTAGAATTATCTTAAACTTTTTCCTTACTTCCTTGCCTGGTGCAGGAGAAATCAGGCTTATCAATAAAGTCCCAAACCCAACTCCCATAATGAATGCAAAAAACTTTCTCAACACAACCTCCCTGTCTATAATTATAATGATGGCTTTTAAGATAATCAATTACCAAGTAGATTAGGAGTGCCCAGGTTTGTTGGCTTAACACGCAAGCCTTAATCCAAGAGATAGTGCATAATTTCTCACTTCCTCATACTCTTTGGAGGTTATGCTCCTTGAGAGTTCAGTGAATTCGTAGGCGCGGTAAGTAGGATAATACTGATCCATAATATTTACATAAGCATTGCTTGAAATTTCATTCTTTATAACATCAAGAACCTTTTTGGAATCGGCAAGTCCCTTAGGCAGTACCAGGTGACGGACCAGAAGTCCTTTAATTGCAATGCCATTTTCAATGGTCAGGTCACCGACCTGCCTTTGCATTTCTTTAATTGCCTCTTTTGCCACATCGAAATAATTTTTCACCCCTGAGTATTTAAGGGCTTTTGTGTTGTCACCGTACTTGAAATCTGGCATGTAGATGTCCACAACTCCTTCAAGCAGTCTGAGGGTTTCTACGGAATCGTATCCGCTGGAGTTATATACGATGGGAACTTTGAGTTCATCGTAAGCTAAATATAGGGCTTCAAGAATCATAGGCACAACGTGGGTTGGGGTTACCAGATTTATGTTTATTGCTCCCTGTTTTTGTAAGAGTATAAATATTTTAGCAAGATTTGAGTTTGAAACTGATGTACCCTCAACGTATTGACTAATAGTATAGTTTTGGCAAAAGACGCAACGAAGGGAACATCCTGAGAAGAACACTGTTCCAGAGCCTCTTCCTCCGACTAAGACCCTTTCTTCACCAAAGTGAAGGCCAAAGGATGAAATTATCGCTTTGCTTCCCGTCCTGCAGAGGCCGATTTCGTTCTTAAGTCTGTTGACTCTGCAGTTTCGTGGACAAAGGGTACAGCTTTTAAGGAATGAATAGGCTTTCACTACACGCTTTTTTAGCTCTTCTCTTGAAATTCTCATTCCTGAAAGTGAAATTTACCTAAAACATGCTCCAGGCCTTTGGAATAAATTTTTCCTCAAAGACGAGGAGGGCAAATCGGTCAGTCATTCCAGAAATATAGTCACATGCTGCTTTCTGGGGTGGGTAGTCTTTAACCTTACTCTTAACGCTCTCATAAAAGGGGATTTCTTTGTAGTTTTTCACGTAGTAATTGAAGAGAAATTCGATAATGTGCTTTGCCTTCTCAGATTCCGAAACTACAAGGGGTGAAAAGTAGACCCTGCTCCTTAAAAAATCTCTAAGCCTTTCAAGCATATTTTCCGTTTCTTGGGACATTGATATGAATTTGTAATCATTTTCTATCGTTGTATTTATTACATCAGAGACCATAAAGCTAATTCTTTTGGAGCTTGTTTCTCCAAAGTATTTTATAAACTCCTCGGGAATTTCGTCGGTTCTTAGAATTTTTGCCCTTATTGCGTCATCAAGATCGTGGTTCACATAAGAGATTATGTCGGAAACCCTTACTATCTGGCCCTCTAAGGTAGAAGCCAGTGATTTGATGCTGATGATTTTTCCAAACCCCTTGGAGTGTTTTGCAATCCCTTCTTTAACTTCTTCTGTGAGATTTAGTCCTCTGCCTTCCTTCTCAAGGATTTCAACGACCCTAACCCCTTGTTCGGGGTGTTTGAATCCACCAAAGTCTTTCATAAGTTCGTTTAAGGCATGTTCACCTTGATGACCAAAAGGGGTATGACCGAGATCGTGTCCTAAACTTATGGCTTCTGTGAGATCTTCATTTAGAAAGAGCGCCCGTGCTATCGTTCTTGCAATCTGAGAGACTTCAAGGGTATGGGTAAGGCGTGTACGGAAATGGTCACCCTCGGGTTGAATAAAGACTTGAGTTTTATGTTTTAATCGGCGGAAAGCCTTAGAGTGAATTATCCTGTCTCTGTCTCTTTGAAACTCTGTTCTGATGGGGCATGGGGCCTCTTTGTAAGCCCTTGTACTTTCCTTGGATTTTTTGGCTTTAGGATGGAGAATCTGGTATTCTCTTTCCTCTAATATTTCTCTTATGGTCATAGTAGCGATTTTATAATGTCTTCCACGCCCACATTGTCAACTTCGGCCTTAAAAGAGCGGATTATTCTGTGCCTTAAAACAGGTAAAGCAAGGTTCTTTACATCTTGAGTGGTTGGTATTATTGTTCCCCTCAGAAAGGCCCTCGCTTTGCTTCCGAGTATCAAAGATTGGGAAGCACGAGGACTCGCTCCGTAGAGGACATACTCCTTTACAATATCAGGAGCTTCTTTTTCTGAGGGTCTTGTCTTTCTGACCAAATCTACTGCGTATTCGACAACATGGTCGGGAGCGGGAATTTCCCTTATAAGCTTCTGGATCTCTAAGATTTCATTGCGTGATATAACTTTATTTATTGTTATTTCTTCAGGTCCTGTGGTTTCCTTGACAATTTCAATCTCCTCCTTTCGTGAAGGATAGGTGATTTTCACTTCCATCATGAATCTGTCAAGAAGTGCTTCAGGGAGTGGGTAAGTACCTTCTTGCTCTATGGGGTTCTGTGTAGCAACGACAAAGAAAGGTTTTTCAAGAAAATAGGTTTTTCCTGAAACTGTTATTTTTAACTCTTGCATGGCTTCAAGGAGTGCTGACTGGGTCTTTGGAGGGGTTCTATTAATCTCGTCAGCCAAGATGATATTAGCAAAAATGGGGCCTTTAACAAATTTAAAGTATTTTTTACCTGTGCTGGGATCTTCTTCCAATATTTCACTTCCGGTTATATCCGATGGCATAAGATCTGGAGTGAACTGGATTCTGGAAAACTGTATATCCAAAAGCTCGGCAAGGGTTTTTACAATTAGAGTCTTTGCAAGACCTGGAAGGCCAAGTACAACTACATGTCCCTGAGAAAAGAGGGCAATAAGAATCTGTTCAATAACTTCTTTTTGACCAACGATTCTTTTAGAAAACTCACTGAGAATTCGCTGGTACAGATCCTTACTTAATTCTGTAACTTTGTCTTCGTTCATGATAAAATTATAAATCCAGCTTCGTTCCTTGACAAGCCATAAGGGCGGTTTTATCCTTATTAACAGGCTTATGGAAAAGAAATTATATTCCGTCCATATAAATAAAAGTTATTGTAAGAGGTGTGGCATATGCGTTAATATATGCCCCAAAGATGTGCTTGACTTTGATTCTGCAGGATTTCCTATTGTGGTTGATGAAGATGCTTGTATAAATTGCAAACAGTGCGAAAATCATTGTCCTGACTTTGCCATCTGGGTTACTGATCGGGATGTTAAAAGTGAGATTCATCCTTTGACCGATTATTTGAGGGTGAGTCACATGCCCTCCGTCTGGTGTCCTGGCTGTGGTATAGGAATGGTTTTTCAAGCCCTTTTGAAGGTGATTAACAAGTTGGGCCTTGATAAGAATAAGGTTTCAATGATCTCCGGGATTGGTTGTACGGGAAGGATGCCAGGATATGCAGACTTCAATACTCTCCATACTACCCATGGAAGAGCGCTTGCCTTCGCCACCGGTTTGAAACTTGCTAAGCCGGAACTAAAAGTTATCGTGGTGATGGGTGATGGAGATGCTTATGCAATTGGAGGGAACCACTTTGTTCACGCGGCCAAGCGAAACATTGATTTGCTTGCCATTGTGGTGAATAACTACAATTATGGTATGACAGGTGGACAGGCCTCACCTACAACGCCCCTTAATGCCTACACTACAACGACCCCTTACGGGAACATGGAGCCTTCCTTTGACGGGTGTGAGGTTGCCAAAGCGGCTGGTGCAAACTTCGTGGCTCGTGCAACGGTTTACCACATACCTCTCCTTGAAAAACTTATTGAAAAGGCAATGAATATTGAGGGATTTTCACTCGTAGAGGTATTGAGTCCCTGTCCGACTTATTATGGTAGATTGAACCTGGAGGCAGATGCGTATAGGACCCTTGACTGGTACAAGAAGATCACCTATATGGTTGGGACAGCGCCGAAAGAAGGGGCTTTTATTCCGATAGGAATTATTGCAGAGAACAAAAATAAAAGTTATTTAAAACTATTGAGGGAAAAATGGACAGAGATAAGATCGAAATAACCCTGGCAGGTTCCGGTGGCCAGGGACTTATTCTTGCGGGTCTTGTGCTCGCCGATGCGGCGGGAATTGAAGAAAATTTGGAAATTGTCCAGACGGTTGAGTATGGTCCGGAGGCAAGACTGGGTACATCTCGGTCGGATGTAATTATCTCGAGAAGACCAATCTCTTATCCTAAGGTTCAACACCCGGATGTTCTTGTCACTCTTAGCCAGGATGCTTACACCAAATTTGTAAGGCTTGTAAAGCCAGGCGGAACTGTGATTGTAGACACCTTTAACGTCAAGAGTTTATCAAAGGTGGATGGGATTGAGGTTATTGCTTATCCTTTTACTGAAGTTGTGAAGGACAGGATAGGAACTCCTCTCGTTTTAAATATGTTTGTCCTGGGCTTTTTAGCAAAGAAATTTGATCTTGTAAGGCTTGATTCACTCTACAGGGCGGTGGATAGAAGAGTTAAAAAATATCATGATCTCAACAAAAAAGCCTTGATGGAGGGATATTCTCTTGAATAGGACTTTTTTACTTCTTAAGCCTGATGCTTTACAAAAAAGGGTGGTTGGAAAAATAATCTCTATGGTGGAAGAGGCGGGTTTTAATATTTTAGATATTCGCATGAAAAGGTGGACACGGGAAGAGGCGGAAAAGTTTTATGCTGTTCACAGGGGCAAAGAGTTTTTTGAGGGTCTCGTAGAATTTATGATTTCGGGGCCGGTAATTGGTTTGCTATTGGAAAAGGAAAACGCGATCGAAGACCTAAGAAAACTTGTAGGGGCGACAGATCCTTCAAAGGCCGAACCTGGCACTATTAGACACAAGTATGGAACTAATGTAAGAGTGAATGCTGTTCATGCTTCCGATTCACCTGAATCCTTTGAGCACGAAGTGAAGTGCTTTTTCGGAGATGAGTAGTTTTTTTGAGTGCAAGTCCTGTGGATATGTAATAGTTGCAGAGGAAGATCCCCTCTTCTGTCCAATGTGTCGTTCCTCAATGAAAAGAATTCCTGAGGCCTTGGGCAACTTTATCGAGATCCAATGCCCATCTTGCGGTAGAAAATTTTCCTATCCCTCGGTTAAACCACCCTATAAATGTGCTTTCTGTAACTACACCTTTCCCAAAACCCCCTTCAGAGTGCAAGAAGAGAAGCTTTAAAGTTTAAAAAATTCTATTTGGTTCAATGCTTCCTGAGATAGAGGGTCGTTTTGCCCACGGGACTTTATTATTTCGTGGTATAGATTTTTAGCTGTTTCCCTATAGTTAAAGTAGACGAGTATTTTCGCTGCATCCAGTTTAGCAGTATCACGCCAGTCGGGAAATTCTTTATAGTAGGTGTAAATTCTTTTTAGGGTAGCCAGGGCCATTTTGAGGTCCTGAGTGAGCATATAGGCTCTTGAGAGCCAGTAAAGGGCTTCGCAATCCTGCACCTTTGTTCCAATACCAATTATTTTTCCGAGAACATAGATCGCTTTCTCCGGATCAATCTGCCTCTCTACCAGCTGAAATCCAAGATTTATTGAAGCCTCAACACTTATTTCATCGTTAGGGAATTCATTAATTAGTTTTTCAAGATAAACCAAAGCAGAGTCAACCTGTCCCGTGTTTTTGAAAGAAATTGACAAATTGTAGTAAATTTCCTTCTTGAATTTGGTCCCTAAATTCAGAGCTTTTGTATAGAAGAACAGTGCGGAATTAAAGTTTCCCTTTGTCGCTTCTATATTTCCAAGGCGGAAGTAAATTTCGTGTTTGAGTGAGTCTTCAGCCAGGTCGATGGCGGATTTAAATAAATTAGCGGCGTCATCAACTTTCCCTGTCTGAATGAGTTTGACTCCGGTTAAATACAGAAGTTCAGGATCTTGAAGATTGCTGTTATTGATAACCTGGATAAGACTGTCAATCTCATTTTTTGCGAGTAGCGAGTAACTCTTGAGGATTATCCAATCATTTTCTGTGAAGTTGTAAGAAGCAGAATATACCTGGAATATGGAATCTAAAGAGATTTTTCCGGAAAGTTGTGCCAAATATTTTAACTTCAACCAGGCCTCCTCTGTGTTTTTTGGCATAAAATCTAAAAGTCCTCTTTCATTTTTCTTTATATAGTAGTAGCAAAGAAGATCTTTACCTTCGAGATACCTCGCATCCGTCTCCTCTACTAATCCATGGTTTAAAAAGATTTGCGATAATATTTTTTTATTTTCTTCCCGATCGGAACGTAGTGCAAAAACGAAGGCTAAGTCGGTTTGATTCAGTTTTAGAGCAGAAAGCGCAGCCAGAGTTGAAAGTTCTTCGTCATTAATAAGATCGCTATATTGTTCATATTCTTTTATGAGTTCTTCATATCTCCCAAGATTGTAAAACGCCTTGAGCCTTATTTTATAAATTTCGGTTTCAATTGGATAAAGCGGATTTACATTTTGCGTTAGTTCAACGATTTTTTGGAATTTCTCCTGGTAAAGAAGAAGTCTTGTGAGTTCAAGTAGCATTCTATGGTTGTTACGATCTAAGTATTGTAAGGCGGAATCGATATCGGAATTCAGAATGGCACGATAGAAGCAAAAGTAGGGTGCATTGTAATCAGCCAGTAATGACCTGTTTTGGGTTTTTAGGGCTATAATGAAAAGATAGTAAGCGTCTTTGTTGGAGAGATTTTTGGGGATGCTGTTTAAATAGGGCGTTGGGTCGTTAAGTTTTGATGCTGCCTTCAGAAAAAGGGTGGGGTAGTTGTTGCTTTCGCCTTCCAATAAGCTAATAGCTTCATGGTAGTATCCTTTTTCGATTAGGGCGCTTGCAATGTAATACTTCATGTTGCTTGGTAGCGGTTTTCCACTGGAAAACCGTATCACGCCATCAAAATCAAAATTGTCGTAAAGGATCTTAATCAGTTCAGTATCAGTGTAGGCTGTCTCAATGGTGTTAAAAGGTATTTTGTGATTTATTTTGACATCATTGGTTTCGATTCTTTCTAAAATATCTTTAACTTCCAGTTTCAAAGCCTTAGATACGATTAATATTCTCTCGTCTCTTTCTGTGAGTGGATAGTAGAATTCGATCTGCTTAAGCAATTCTAACACTTCCTTTGTGAAAATTCCTCTCGAGATGAAGGTGTCGATGAGCTCTATTTTAAAGCGGTTGTATTCAAATGAATCTGGCAGAGAAAGGGCTAATTGAAGGGACTTCACTAAGTATCCTTCTTTTAAATAACCCTTAGCAAGGATGTAGTTTCTAAGGTTTGAGTTTTCTAAACTTTCCAGCTTCTGGAGGTCTGCTAAGGTAAGGCTTTTCTGATTGAAATATGCGGTATACAGAGGATTTTTTAGATGTTTTCTAAATTTTGAAGTACTTAATCCAGCTTTATCAAGTATTAGTGCGAATTCGAACGATGTTTTCTCGTTTTCTGAGTCCAATGGATACAAAATACCAATGAGTCTTGCTGAATTTCCAGTCTTTCTAAGAAGAGTAATTGCTTCTTCAGGAATTTTTTTCTGGGGGTTGTTTCTAAGTAAACTTAAGTATGCAAGGAAGTATTTGTTTGAGTTTATAAAGGCTTTTATTTTCAAAAAGGAAAAACCCTCGCGTTCTGAGATAATGAGGGCTTTTCCGGGTTCTTGTGAAAGGAGTTCATTTCCAAGATCGTACAAATATTTTTGGTTTTTGTAATCTGAGGCGAGAATTCTTTTTAAGAGTATCCTCGTCGAATTGTCTAAGTCCGATTGTAAAATGTTTTCAATTAATTCTTTTCTTTTTGCAAAAGTAGGAAAATATTGCACAAGTTCAATACCCCACTTTAGTGAGTCATTTTGAGTAGAGGAAAGTTCAGCAAAGGTTTTGTAGGCGAGGTAGGCTAAGGAATCGTCGTAATTTTCCTTCCATAGTGTAGTTAGATTTCCAAGAGAGGATAGGGTGTCTCCAAGTCCCAGTAAAGAGAGACTTAAATAGTATCTTGCCCAGTTACCTTCAGGGGTATTTTTTGAGACAGTCAGAATCTGCTGAAATATTTGGTAAGCCTTATCATAATCTTTGTTCTGAAGATATTTTATACCCACATCAAGTACACTTTGGCTTATTACAAAAAGTAAAAAAACGAGTTTCATCGGTAAGATTGTAATTTAGCGGGTTTGTATAATCAAACTTCGGATAACTTTTTATTGGGATTAGACTTAAGTACCAATTTTTCAACGCCTTTGTTGACTGACAAATTTTTCAACGATATAATATTTGTAATAAAGGGAGGCTTGGTTATGGATTTTTATTTTGACATTCTCCTTGAGCTTTATAAGGCTCATGGCGAACTTATCTTTGAAAATCCTTCAATAATTAAGGAAGAAATGGCGGACTATTCCAATGTAGAAAGAGCAAAAGTTTACGCACTGGCTTCGGCAATAGAGGAGAAGATACCTGTAACCTTGAGAGATTCAGGCTCGCTCTCTGAGGAAGATTTAACCCTCATCGGCAAAGGCTTTGCTGAAGGGACAGGGATTAAGGAAGAGCTCGCAGTGTGGGCAGTTTTTACGCTGAATAAATTGATAAGAAATGTTGAGGAGGATCCTGCTTTAAGGAGGCTCAAGAGGAAAGCTCGTAATGTAGAAAGCCCCCGCGTAGAGATTAAAGAAGGGCTTGCCAAAGCTACCGTTATAAAGGGAGGTGTTGCTAATACTTTCAATTATGACGGCTCACTTCCCTTTGCCGATTTCCTTGAGACACACCTTGAGGAAGCCGATGAGCTGGCAGTTGAAATAAGTGGAGATGTAGAGATAGAAAGGCCCATTACTGTCCAAAACAAAAAGATGGTCCTCAGCGGAATGGAAAAAGCAATATTGTATTCCGAAATTTTACCAGCCTTTGAACTCATAAAATCCGAGTTTATCGTTGAAAATTTAGCCTTTAAGCATACTAAGGAACCAGAAAGGACAATTGGCCTTATATACGCTACTGACAGTTCTGTTGAACTTAACAAAGTAGAGCTACATGGTTCAGGATTAAAGGTTCAATCTTCGAAGGTATTTATTTCTAAGTCAAAGTTAATTGATTGCAAATACATTGGAATTCATGCGGAAAATTCAGAGATAAAAGTGCAACACTCTGATTTTCAGGAAAATGGGATTGATATTTTCAGCCCACAGATGCGTTTTAAGGGATGTAAAGTACTTTTGAAAAATTGTAAGGTGGACAAAGGGAATGGGGCTGGTATATGGGCGGACGCTTCTGAATTGAATCTTGAAAAAGTGGTAATAAGTGGGAACTATTATTACGGAATATTTATGGATGGCGGTGGTTCCTTGCAGATGAATAACAGCAGATTGGTAGAAAATGGAAATAGTGAGGACAACTATCCACAGTTAAAGCTTGTTTCCTCTAAAGCCAGTTTGAAAAATTGCAGAATATTCAACGGAATCAATAATTCTGGAATATCCATTGAAGACAAATCTTTGCTTGAGTGTGAGGAGCTAAAGGTAACAGGACACTATTACAACGGGATTGAAGCAAAAGACGATTCTGAGTTATTAATTAGAAATGGGGAGATTGCAAGGAACGGGAACGAAGATGAAGATAATCCACAGCTTGTTTTTGTGTCATCCAAGGGCTATCTAAAAAATGTAAAGGTTCACGGAGGAATTTATAACAGTGGTTTCCTACTTGATGAGGGTTCAAGAGTCGAAATTGTAGGCTCTCATATTTACAGGCATTTCTTTAATGCAATTACCCTCAAGTCAGGTTCGGAGGTGTTGATTGCCGATTGTGAAATTCACCAGAATGGAAATGAACATTTCCATGCGCCTCAGATCTGGTCTTCTTCAGCGACACTGAAGATGGAAAATTCAAGCATTTTTGATGGGATAAAAAACGACGGGATTTATGCACGTAATTCAAATTTAATTTTTGAGAATGTCGCAGTGTACAACCATTTTAGAAGAGCGCTTTTTGTTGAGGCTAACTCCAATGTCACTATTAAGAACTCAAGGATTTATTCGAATAACAAGGGCATTGATGGCGAGGGTCAAATAGAAGTTAAGTCAAGTCTTTTGAAACTACACGATTCGGAAGTTGATAGTTCGTATAATGCAGCAGGAATATATGCGACAGATATATCGGTGGTTGACATAAGTAAATCGAGGATCAGCAACAACTATTCTCAGGGTATTTGGTTTAGTTCGAATACAACCTTTAATGTAAGCGATTGCCACATTTCTGAAAATCTTGGAAAAGATGGAATGTTTCCTCAAGTTCTGATTACTTCAAGCCGTGGAAAGTTTGAAAGAACCACGATAACTAATGGTTCAGGGGTTTCCGGGATGGTGATTGAAAGGTCTTTCGTCCAAATAGTTGAATGCAATGTAACTAAAAACGAGAACTTCGGGCTTTATGTCCTGTCCAATTCTATTGCCGATTTGACTGCATGTGAAATTTCTAGTAATGGTCAGGAAAATAAAGATTTTGCGCAGATCAAAGTAGAAAACTCCAAGCTAATTTTGAAGTCGTCCAAAGTTGTTTCAGGAGTTAATAATACTGGTATATCAATAATGGAATCCTCCTATGCTGAAATGGAGAATACGATTGTCTCGCAGAATCCGCGTCACGGAATTGAGGTATATTACAATTCTGAGTTGAGATTCATGAGCGGTGAAGTTTCAAATAATGGCAGTGAAAATGAGAATTCCGCTCAAGTCTGGGTGGGTTCTTCTTACGCCATTATTAGGGATTCTATCATACATGATGGAAAGGGAAATATGGGGATAGGTGTGCTTAAATCTTATGTTGAACTCGAAAATTGCAAAATTTTTGGACATAGGGATGAGGGTATAAGCCTTGCGTGGTACTCAGGAATAAAGATTAAGGAATGTCAAATTTACTCGAATGCAATGGATTCGAATGTTGCGCAGTTGTCAGTCATTTCGTCTAACTGTATTACCAGGGGGTCGGAAATATATGAAAGTGTGGCTGGTGATGGAGTTAAGGCAGACGATGGGGCGGTTGTGGAGTTGGACAACACAAAAATTTATAAAAACAAGGCATATGGATTAATAGTGAAAAATAATTCGGAAATTAAAATGTCTGGCTGTGAAATTACAGAAAATAATGAGATTCATAAGCACGGTGCCCAGATCTTTCTTGATAATTCTAAGGGCGTAATTAAGAATTCTAAAATTTCAAAGGGAGTTAGTGGCGGGGGTATAAGGCTTTCCCACACTCATTTAGTTGAAATATATCATTCTGTGATTTCAGAACATAAAGGTGCCGGAATTGAAGTTGTAGATAACATTTCAAGGTTGAAGATCGTTGGCGTAACGACATTTAAGAATGAAAAAGGTGGGTTGGTTTACAGAAATCCATACAAGGTATCCACCATTGATTCGAACTTTGATGACGGCGCTTTCCGTAAAAGTTGATTTAGTTTTGCAAAAAGCTGTCATTTAATTTAAAATTTTCCTATGATGGTTACTCTGGCATTTTTAATAGGTTATTTAAGCGGTGTGTCCGCTCAGACTTATGCCCTGGGTGGGCTTTACAATCCCTCCTCCCTGAAGTCGGACGCGGTTTTTATAAACCCTTCCATGATACCAAATTCAAAATTTTCTGGCGTTCTCGGAATTAGACAGAGCTACTTTGCATCGGAATTGACCGATATTCACTTTTCTGCTTCTACAAAAATCAATAAGTTGGGTTTAGCGCTTGGGATTTTAAAGACTGGCATTAAGGACGTTTATTCCGATTATACGTTTCTAATGGGAGTTGGATTTAAAAAAAGTAATTGCGGAGTCGGAATTAATTCTCGTATTAAATATCTTAAAAATATAGAAGATGACCTCGCTTCATCCTCTCTTTCCCTGGATTATGGGCTTTTTGCAAAGGTTGGTATTTTTAACTTCTCTTTGATGCATCTCAACTTTCTCAGAACTTCGGTAGGTTTTTATGATAGGAGCGAAAAGTCTTTGGATGAACTTTTATTCTTCACTTCCTTTAATATACCCGAACCTGTTACGTGGGTGTTAGGGATTGATAAAACGCCGGAGAAGATGACCTATAGGTTTGGGACTGAGCTCTGGTTTACTGAAGGGTTTGGACTTAGAGTTGCTGTATTGGAGCGGGAGATACGGCTGGGACTTGGTCTTAAAACCGATACCTACGGAGTTGATATTTCCTTTGGATCTTCAAGGGAGCTTGGAACAACTTATTTGATTTCGACTTCGTACACCATTAGATAGTACAAAATTAATGAAAAAAATCGATAAATATTTCTTTCTCGAATTACTGAAATTTTTTTTGATTTTTTCGGCTTCTTCGGTTGCCATTTTTGTAATAGTGAATTTCTTTGAGAGATTGGGTTACTTTATTGCTAATAAAGCCAGACTCGTTGACATTTTTAAATTTTACATTTTTCAGATTCCTTTTATTTTTAATTTGTTAGCACCTTTTGCATTTCTCATTGCCTCTTTTTTCCTCTTCCAGCAGAGTGCCTATAGAAATGAGATTTTGCTTATAAGAATTTCGGGAATTAATGTTCGTAAAATTATTTCAAAGATTTTACTGTTTACCTTTCTCCTATCTATCCTAATGTTTTTAAACGGGGAGTTCTTGGCTTTCCCAGGACTTCAGAAATCTACAAGAGTTAGAAAGGCGAATATTGAGAAGAGCGAGTATTACTTCTATTACCCTGTGGTTTCCGATTTCAGTTTTATGAATAATGATACTCTATTTTATTTCTCCCGGTTAAATGCCCGAGAAAGAAAGGGGCTTGGTGTTATTGTTATGGTCTTAAGCGAAAACGGTCCAAGGGTAAGAATAGATGCAGATTCCTGCATCATTGTTGGAAAAACATATGAACTCTTTAATGTAAAGGAAAGGTTTCTTGGAATTGATAAAGATTCCATTGCTTTCCACAAAAAAAAGGTCCTAATATCGGGAGTCTCCCCTTTTGAGGTTATTAAAAAGAAAACCCAGATTGAAGAGATGAGTGCAAAACAGCTTTTAAAGCTTGTATCCTATAAGAAACGCATGAGATTACAATTTAAAGAAGAGATAGTTGAGCTTCTTTATAGGTTTTCTTTTCCTTTAACGGCTTTTGTGTTTGCTTTTTTTGCCCTGCCACTGGCGGTTTCGATAAAAGCACGTGGGAAGACCTATTCTTTTGGCCTCGCTTTGATAATTTCATTTTTATTCTGGGTCTTTATACAATTTTTTAAAGTCTCTGGCCAGGCAGGAAAGGTAAACGAATTTTTTTCTACGTTTTTCCCGCTTCTTTTATCGATGGGTATGGGTGTTGTTCCGTGGCTTAAAATGAAGTTATAAAAGCTTTAAAAATTCATCTTCCCTTTCAATTTTTACCTGGAGCTCAAGGGCGAGAAGATTTTTGAAAGAGGGATATTTAATGAGGTCTTTTTCCGTAGTAACTACATAGTCAAATTTTTTGAGAAGAGCTCTCAGCTTCGGCAAGGGATAAATGTTGTGGTCTCTGATGGCAATAATCTCCTTCGGTGTGATTCCGATTTTAGTTAGTAGGTCAATAAAACTTTTAGGGTCTGCAATACCAGAAAGCGCTGCCACGTCAAAGCCCTTGAGAGAATTAAGCGATATTTGTTGGCCTTCAAAGTTGTAAAACCTTACAGGTTCATATTTCATTACGAAGATTGGTTTTTTGTAGGTTTCGAGAAACTCTACTGCACGGTGGTCAAGGGTATCGCCTTTTATGTTGAGGACTAATATGTGAGCTCTTTTTAAGGCTGAAAATTTTTCTCTTAAAGTGCCCCTGGGTAAGAGGTAATCACCATGAATAACGGTACCTTGATTTATGCAAACGATATCTATATCCCTTTTGAGAGGTAAGTACTGGAAACCATCATCCATCAGTAAAACTTCGCATTTAAATTGGCGTATTGCAATTTGCCCTGTTTCATATCTATTTTTACCAATAAGGATGGGAACACCTCCCCGAAGTTTTTTCCACATTAGGTAAGGTTCGTCTCCAACTTCTTCCCACCTCATTAGTGGCGTGTTTTCTTTAAGTATGTATATTCCCTTACCTTTTCTCCTGTAGCCCCTCGTAAGAATTGCAACTTTTCTATCAGTGGAAAGTTTCTGTGCAAGAAAAATTGTAAGTGGGGTTTTTCCAGTACCTCCTGTGGTTATATTCCCTATGGATATTACATGGGCAGGTAAAACGTCTTTTGTTCTGAGGATTTCATCATACAGATACCACAAATTTAAAGCCAAACCGTATAATTGTGAAAACAGTGCTTTTATCATTTGCGTTAATTATATTTTGCAAGATGTGATTTTACAAAGTTTTGCACTGAAGTGTTAATTATTGCATGGATTTTTAAGTTGTCTTGCCTTGACTATTCCGTCTTAACCCCTGCGGATTACCCTTTGTCATTAAACTTAAGGATCATTTTATAATTTTGAACAGTCGACGTAAAATCTGCGTCTAAATAAAAAATGGCTGTTAAGTTTGAGGAGGTTTATACCGATTATAAGGAGATGGTGTTCAACTATGTTTTTTGGAGACTTAATGATTACGATGAGGCTGTCGACATTACACAGGAAATTTTTATTAAAATTTACAAAAATCTTGGAAAATTTAAGGGTGAAAGCTCGATGAAAACTTGGGTTATGAGTATAGCCATAAACCATTTAAATGACTTTTTTAGGAAAAAGAAGAAATTTAATCCAGTCTATTTTGAGGAATACGCTAATGATGAAAGCCCTGATGCCCCGGGACCTCTTGAGGAGATGGATGTAGAGGATGTGGTTAGAGTGGAAAGGGCATTAGAAAAACTAAAAGATTGGGAAAGAGAGATATTAACGCTTTACTATATGGAAGGTTTTCAATATGAAGAGATTTCCCGACTTTTGAATATACCGATAGGAACGGTAAAATCTCGTTTAAATAACGCGAAAAAAAGTTTGAGAAAGGTATTAACAGGGGGTGTTGTTAATGGTAAATGAAGTAGAAGTTTTTGGTAAAATAAGGAAATCGCCCCCTCCTGAACTCGATATTAAAGTGAGGAGGGGAATAAGAAGGTTGAAAGTAAGACGATTTGCTGGTGTTTTAAGTGTGGTTTTTATCTTTGCTTTTTCTTTCGGTGCTGCGCTAAGATTGCTGTTATTCCGTGACAGCGAGGTTCTGCAGATTACTTCAGTTTCAGTGAAAGAAAATTTGAAGGAGAGTATTTGCCCTGGTGTTGCCCCTCTTAAAGTGGAAGTTGAACCTATAAGTGTATACTCTTACAAGGTGTATTTGAATGGCGATATCTACATGGAGGGTTATACTTCAAAAGTTATCGATGATTCAATAGTTATAAACGATCCCGTTAATTACATAAACCTTCAGATAGTCGATTTAATCAATGGCGGAGAAGAAGATTTATCTTGGTTTGTTTATAATTTCTGAACTTCCGAGTTATATTTTTTCAGGAATTCTTCTTTGAAGTCGAGGAGATAATCTCCTTTAATTGCTTCTCTAATCTTTCTCATTAGACTTATAAAAAAGTAGAGAGAATGGTAGGTTGCAAGTCGGGGTCCAAGAATTTCGCCCGCATTAAATAGATGCCTAATGTACGCTCTTGAAAAGTTCTGGCAGGTATAACAGCTGCACTCCGGGTCCAATGGAAAAAAATCCTCCTTATAAGTTGCATTTCGGATTGTTAGTTCTCCGAAGGAGGTAAAAACGGTTCCCGTTCTTGCATTTCTCGTTGGTAGAACACAATCAAAGAGGTCAACGCCCATTGTCACAGCAGAGAGAATGTCATCCGGATAACCAACTCCCATCAGGTATCTTACCCTATCTTCGGGAAAAAAAGGTGATAACTTTTCAATTATTCTATCTCTTTCTACTTTCGGCTCGCCAAGTGCTAATCCGCCGATAGCATAACCGTCAAAAGGCATTTCAGTAAGAATTTTTGAGTGCTCAATTCTTAAGTCATCATAGGTACCGCCCTGAATAATGCCAAAGAGGCTTACTTCCTGATAAGCTGAATCTCTGTACCTTATAGCTCTCTCAGCCCATTTTGTGGTAAGATCCATGTGGAACTTGGCCTCTTTGTAGGTCGATGGATAGGGGGTAGGCCAGTCTAAAATCATTGCTATGTCAGATCCCAATTTGGCCTGAATTTCCACGACTTTCTCAGGGGTAAAGGTTATTATGGAACCGTCTATGTGCGATTTGAACACTACCCTGTCTTCCTCAAGTTTTCTTAAGTCTGCAAGGCTGTAGATCTGATATCCCCCGGAATCGGTTAGGATTGCCCCCTTGAAGCCCATAAATCTGTGTAAGCCACCAGCTTTCTGTATAAGTTCTTCTCCTGGTCTCAAGTGGAGGTGATAGGTATTTGAAACGATAATTTGCACACCGATTTCCTCCAGGTCCTTTGGAGACATAGTTTTAACGGTTCCTTGGGTTGCAACGGGCATGAAATTTGGTAATTCAACAGTTCCGTGTGGTGTATGAAGCAAACCGAGCCGAGCACCGGTGTGTTTTTCTTTCTTAATCAGTTCGTAGCGGACTCTCACTCAATCTCCTCACTTTTTTGCCCTGTTCAGTGAAAATAATTTCAATTTTATCCCCTGCAAAAAGAAGTCTGAACCCATCCATACCTTCGATTTCTTTGTAGCTAAAACGAATGCGCTCCTGAGTGTTTTCTACTCTGGCGATACCTGAACCCAGATTTTCATTAAAATAAATAACGGTTGCTTTAACAATCCTATTCTTGTTTTCCTTCATTAACAATCTTTACATTGTACTTTTGCCACAAAGTGTCGATAAGGCTATCCCATGCCTTTTTAGTTTTTTCTGCCTTTATGTTTCTTTCGATTTCATCTCTGACTTCATCAATGTTCCTGTATGAGGCTTTTTTGGGTTCTTCTTCCACTCTGATTACAGCGTACTTGTTTTCTTTTTCCAGTTTGATTGGCTTACTAATTTGGCCTTTTTTCATTTTTAACGCTGCGGTTACAAGTTCTTGAGGTCTTCCACTTTCTGGAACATCTTTTTTGAGTCCAGATGTAGATTTGAGTTGTTCGTCTGTGTTGTACTTGGCGAAAAGGGAGTCAAAATCGGCGCCTTTTCTAAGAAGGTTGTATACAGTATCTGCTGTTTCCTTAGAATTTACTACGATTGCCCGGAATGTAACTGAAGCAGGAATTCTGTACTTTGAATCTTTGTTCTTTTCGTAATATTCTTTAATCTCTTTTTCGTCAACGGAGATGTTCTGAGAAACATTCTGGAAGAGAGCCCTTATTAAAGCTTGTTCACGCGCCCTTTTCATTTCTTCTTGATAGGAAGAGGCTAAGTACATCTTCCTGTTTTCTGCTTCTTTCACAAGAAGACGTTTCTGAATGAGATTTTTCAGCAGTTTTTGTTTCCCTTCTTCTGTTTCGTATTGAGCCCTTGCAAAGGGCGGGATGTTTTCCAGTTCCCTCTCTAATTCAAGCCTTGTAATAGGCTCATCATCAACGAAGGCAACATATTCTTTGAAATTTTTTCTGAAAACTCTTTCCACACCATCTAAGGCATGAGAAAGGTATTTGCTCTTTTGGAATCTCACCGCTACGGTCTGATAAGCATCGGCAGCGTTTTGATAATCACCCAGCTTTTCATATGCGAGGCCGAGCCTGTAAAAAACTTCGTCCATTTTCCTATAAGCATCGGTGAAATCTTTCCTTGCTGCCTGGAGATATTTAATGGCCGAGTCGGGTCTGTTAAACTTGTCTAATTCTAAGTCTGCTATGTTGAGGTAAACTTCAAATTTCCTGTTTTTGTCCAGTCCTCTCGAACCTAAAACCTCTTTGTAAATGGAGAGGGCATTTTCAAAATCTTTCCTTTCTTCGAGTACTTTTGCCTGTTGTAACTTTTCGTCAACTGATTGAGCGTATAGCGTTGCAACAAAAATTAATAACCCAAAGACCTTCTTCATATTTACTCCTCCTTTTTTAGCTGAAAAGCTTTGCCAGTAAATAAATTATAAAGGTTCCAAGAAATTCTGCGTAAAAATTATCATCAGGGGGTGGGTTAATGTATTCTATCAAGGAGACAATTACACTTGTGGTTAATTTTACTATTAATGGAAGTCCAGAATTCACGATAAAGGCTACAATTATCGCAGAAATTAGAAATGTTATAAGATGGTGATGGTCCTTATTGTTTTTTCTAAAAAGAAGGAGTGTAATTAATGGCGTTAATCCATCAACAAGGATTGCAATTAGGGATGCATAATAGAAGTACTCAAAGTCGAAAATGGCATAACTCAAAGTCATTGAAATTATTAGGAAAGATGCACCTGTTACCTTTCCTGCTTTTTCCTCCTCCTTTAAAAGGGGGGAGAAGATTTTCAGAAAGAGATTTTTTAGGCTTGGGATCATATTTCTTGCAATTTCAAGCAAAATCGCAATGGCACTGAGGGATAACATCAAGATGAGACCGGCTTTTTTGTCACCGTGAGTGTGCAAATACTTTAAGAAAGATAATAAAATAATTGTTGACAGATGTAGCGCTTTTCTCAGAAGCATATACCTGCACCTATTTTGTGAGTAACATTGAGCTCGGGATTGGGTGAGATTGAGTAGTCTAAATTTAATTTTTTCCACTTAATACCTGCGCCCGCGTTGAAATACCCTCTATAAAATCCCATCCTCACCGCAAAATTATCCATCGGCCTATACTCTGCACCAAATTTAAAATCAATACTCAATCTTCCTAAGCTAATTATCGCACCTGGATATGGGCCGTCACTGAAAAGCTCAGCCTCCATGCTCCAATTCAGATTTTTAGAAATCTTTGTTAATCCTAAGACAAAGGAAGGATGTACGACTTCCAATGACTTTCCTTTAAATATTGAGAAGAAGACATCTCTTGCAGTTATTCCGAGTGCTAAGTTTTTAAAGCGAACGAAGTATCCCAAATCAACTCCTGCCCCATTTTCAGCGTAATTATAAAAGGATTCACGGAACAATTTAATGCTAGCACCAAAATACGATTTTTCGCTGATTTCTTTGCCAGTTACCCAGGAGAATAGATAAAATCTGTAGAGTTGAGTTCCGTCGACTTCAATATTTCCCTCTACAATACCCAGGTTTTCGTCCTTTAATCGTGTGACCTCCATAGGGTCAGAGTGAAGATAAAAGATATTGATAGCGTTTTTGTTTAAAGCCCCATCTATATCAATCTTCAGATTCAAGTTCTCTGCAGCTATCAAACCACTATAAACTTCAAAATGGGAAAAGTATACTCCGGGATTTACCAGATTGACTAAAGATGGATTTAATAAAACGGTGCCTAAGGATTGTGGGTCAGAAATACCCGTATTGCCCTTTGCCGTTGATACAGGGTCTCTTAAAAGAAGGAAAATTTCTCCCCTATACTTCTCGGCTGAAACAAATCCAGAGCCACAAAGATAAAACAGTAATATAAATTTCAAAGACTTTTGCAATTTTCTAATGCTCCATTAAAATTATAAGTCTCATAATGAACATTTCAAAGGAGGCAGTATGAAGTTTAAGATATTCGGCACGATTCTACTTCTAATAGGGATACTATCGGCGCAGCAGAAAAAGCTGGCTCCCGATTTTACAGTCACCACTATTGATGGGAAGAAGGTGGCCTTGTCCGACCTTAGGGGTAAAGTAGTAATCCTTGATTTCTGGGCTACATGGTGCCCACCATGTAAAAAGGAAATTCCCGGTTTTGTGGAGTTGAAGAAAAAATACGCTAAAAGGCTGGAAATAGTAGGCATTTCCGTTGATAGAGGTATTGAGCCGGTTAAAGAGTTTTACAGGAAAAACAAAATGAATTATCCTGTTGCAATGGCAACGAAGGAAATATTAGAAAGTTATAATGCTATTTATCGTCTCCAGTATATACCCACGACTTTTATTATTGATAAAGAGGGCTACATTCATGATGTCAAGATTGGATTTGTTTCAAAGGATGAGTTTGAAAAGTTAATACAAGAGCTCATAGTGGATGGGAAGAAGTAGAGTAGCCCTCTTCGGGGCAACGGGAAGTATAGGTACCAATACCCTAAGGGTAATTTCAAAATATAGAGAAAAGTTTGAACTTGTTGCCTTTTCTGTCCACGAAAATTTGGAAGGTTATTACAGGATAATAAAAGAGTTTGAGCCAAAAGTGGCTGTAGTTACTGGAAATTTAAAAATTTCATCACCTCCTATAACTACTATATATGGTAAAGAAGGCTTGATAGAAGTCTCAGAGCGCGAAGATGTTGATGTTATTGTTGTAGCCACGTCAGGAAATATTGGCGTTTATCCAACTATTCACGGTTTGAAGAGGGGTAAGAGGGTTGCACTGGCAAATAAAGAAACCCTTGTTTCTTTTGGAACGATTGTAAAAGAAACCTGGTTGAATTCCAGTGGCGAACTGATACCCATTGATTCCGAACATTCTGCCCTCTTTCAGCTTTTTGAGAAATACAAGAGAGACATGGATGTACTAATCTTGACTGCTTCGGGTGGACCTTTCAGGACTTTAACCCGTAAAGAAATGGAAAAGGTAACCATTGAGGATGTATTAAAGCATCCTGTCTGGAGGATGGGAAAAAAGATAACGGTTGATTCAGCGACCCTTATGAACAAAGGGTTAGAAGTCATAGAAGCTTACTGGCTGTTTGATTTGCCTCCTGAAAAGATAAAGGTTTTGATCCATCCCCAATCAATTGTCCATGGTATGCTAAAGTTACGAGATGGTGCCTTTGTCGCTCATATGTCGTATCCTGACATGAAAATACCCATTCAATATGCGCTCACTTATCCAGAAAGGTGGGAATGTGATTTTGTGCAGCTTGATCTTACTGAAGTCGGTGCCTTAGAGTTCTATAAGCCGGATTTTGACAGGTTTCCTTTGCTTAACTTGGCTTATGAAATGTTAAAGGCTGGAGGGGTGATGCCCTGTGTGATGAACGCGGCAAATGACGTTGCCGTTGACGCCTTTTTAAAGGGATATATTAGTTTTCTTGACATTGAAAGGGTCGTAATAGAAACCTGTTTGAGTTTTGAAAATGTTGAAAATATAACCCTTGAAACTCTTGAAAATTACGATATAAGAGCTCGGGAGAAGGCCAGAGAAATTCTTGACTCTATAAAAAAATAAACTGGAGATGAGGGGATTCGAACCCCTGACCCCCGGCTTGCAAAGCCGATGCTCTCCCAGCTGAGCTACATCCCCAGATAGTATATTATTATAGGGCAAAGCGTGCGAAAATTCACAATTTAACTCGGCAACGGCTACTTTTTGCAGTTAAGTAGAGTTGAAAATTCTATATACCAAGGGGAAATTTTTTGGTAGTTCAGATGCAAGATTTGCCTGCTTGTTCTTGTTGAATTGTTGGTTCTGAAAAAATTGTGCGGTGTAAAGTACCCTCTTGACAAAACGCGCTATAATATATAAAATTAAAATGATTACAAGATTAAATTTAAAACAAGGGGGTTAAAAATGGGACTGCCACTATTAGGTGAAAAAATACCTGCATTTACAGCAAAAACAACCCATGGGATGATCAAGTTTCCCGAAGACTACAAGGGTAAGTGGGTAGTACTGTTCAGTCATCCTGCTGATTTCACGCCTGTGTGCACAACCGAATTCGTTGCTTTCCAGAAGAGGTATGACGAGTTCAAAAAGTTGAACACCGAGCTCATTGGCCTTTCTATTGATCAGGTTTTCTCCCATATTAAGTGGATTGAATGGATAAAGGAAAAACTTGGTATAGAAATAAAATTCCCTGTAATCGCAGATGATAGAGGTCAGATTGCAGAACTACTCGGCATGATTCATCCTTCAAAAGGCACAAACACTGTTAGAGCAGTGTTTATAATTGACCCTGAAAGCATTCTTAGGGCAGTGCTCTATTATCCGCAGGAGCTTGGAAGGAACATGGACGAGATACTCAGAATGGTTAAAGGTCTGCAAGTTACTGACCAGCATAAAGTGGCATTGCCAGCGAACTGGCCAAATAACGAGCTTATAGGCAGTGAGGTTATTGTGCCACCGGCCAATGATGTTGAAACCGCTGAGAAAAGACCAAAGGAATATACCTGCTACGATTGGTGGTTCTGCCACAAGAAAATATAAGATTTTGAGGGTTGCCTTTCTGATGGGGTGACCATACGGTCGCCCCATTTTTTTTATGTGAAAGTTCGAGGTTTTTACTGAATCTTTTTTCACACTCTAAGTTTGAGAGTTTCAGGATCTTAAATCTACTTTCCTAAAGTGCGAAAAGTTTTTCGCACTTTAGGAATATTTCCATTTTCTCATTTTTATGAGTTACAATAACTTACATCCTGACTCTCTTTTGGCATACTTTTTGCTTATTAAAAAGTATGCCGGAAGGGAGGGTAGCCAAAAACGGAAGGAGGTAAAAATGAGATACATAAACAGAGAGAATGCACCACAAAAAGGCATTATAGATTTTCTATGTGGATGCTTTCTGACAAGGTGTGATCAGAGGGCACCGAGGGACAGCGAACAAAAGTAGGAGGTGAAGAATGAAGGCAATTAATATTAATAATAGCCAGAAAGTGAATTTACCATCTATATTGCCACCTATTTGTGGTTGCTTTTTAACAATTTGTAGGAAGGACCAGGTGTAAAAATTAAAAAACCCACCTCCCTTCCGGTCTAAAAAGGGAGGTTGAAATGGGATTTCACAAAAATTTTTATAATATTGAAATTGAACACGAAGATGGGCTTTTGCTGTATAACATCTTAACGAAGAATTTTGTTTTACTGGATAAGCGGTACGAAGAGTTTTACAGGAAGTTTCCAGAAATTAACGATGAGAAAATCCTGCAAGAATTTGTTGATGCGGGATTCATCGTTGAGAACAGATTCGATGAAAAGGGCTATTATTTAAGAAATTTCTTTATGAGCAGATATTATTCTCGGAAGCTTCTTTTTACCATTGTTCCCACAACGGGTTGTAATTTTGGCTGCTATTATTGTTTTGAATCGGGGATTAAGAACGTGAAGCTTTCTGAGGGAACTAAGGGGAAGGTCTTAGATTTTATTAGGGAAAAAGTAGATGCTTTTAAACCTGAAGATGTTTCCCTCTCCTTTTACGGTGGTGAGCCCTTACTGTGTAAAGATGTGCTTTTTGAATTTGGCCAATTCTTTAAAGAGCTGGCTGAAAAAATGGGATTTAAATTTTCGTCCGATATTGTCACCAATGGTTATCTCTTTGACATAGAGACCGCAGGAGAGTTGATCGAAAAGACCTCTTTGAAATCTGCCCAGATAACTCTTGATGGACCCCCTGAAATTCATAATAAAAGGCGATTTCTGAAAAATAAGGGTGGTACTTTTGAAAAGATCTTTGAAAATGTGGAAAGGGTTATTGAAACTTTTCCTGAATTTGTTATCAGGATACGCGTTAATGTTGATAAGGAAAACATAGAGCATATTGAGGACCTTTTGAAAATTTTTGCTAAGATTAAAAAAAATAACTTGGAGGTCTACTTTTCACCAGTTACGGGTGAAAAGGACAAAATTGACTTTGGCGAGAATCTTTTTGGAGACGAAGAATACGGTAAAGTTTACGCTGAGAAGATCGTGCCTCTACTTTACAAGTACGGCTTTCCCTATGAGGTTTATCCTGAACTTTCCTATGTCTTTTGTGCTGGTATTACACCTTTTCACTATTTGATAGACGCGGATGGAAGCATTAAAAAGTGCTTTGACCTCGTGGGGAGAGATAGGGAATCAATAGGGTATGTGGATAATTACAGAGAGGACGCAAGAAGTGTTCTTAAGTGGGAAAACTTAAAGATACTCGACAAGGAGTGTTATAACTGTAAGTATCTCCCTGTATGTGGAGGAGGATGTCCTCTTTACAAATTAAAAACTGGAAAAAATCGTTGTGAAATTTGGAGATACAGCCTTGAGTTATCGTTAAAAACTATTTACGATTTAAAGGAGCACAGTTTTGCGGCAAAGTGATTTAAAGCTATTCATAGGGTATTTTAAAAGATACACCCTTTTTCAAGGCAGTTTATTCGCCCTGTCCTTAATTTTACTCCTTTTAGGCACTGCTCTTCAATTGCCTGTTCCTTTAATTTTCAAGGAGATCATTGACCGAATTATTCCTGCAAAGGATCTTCCGCTTCTCGGTTTGTATTCTCTCATCATTTTGGTAGTTGTTGTTCTGAGAGAAGTTACCCTTTACTTTTCCAAGGTGGTGGATCAGAAGTTAAAAAACGGAATTTATGAAAAGCTGGTGGATGAGCTTCTTTATGTTTATTATCAGCTACCTTTTAAAAAGGTTAAAGAGAAGGATTCGGGGTATTTTTATTCACGAGTTTTCAATGAGCCAGCTGAAGTTGAAGAGAGCTTAACTACTACGGTAACCTTTGTTATAAAGGTCTTTTTGATCTTTTTCTTTGGCCTTATTGTCTGTCTGAGGCTTTCCTGGAAACTTACTTTATTTGTACTTTTCTTGTCTACGGGTTTTTACTTTCTAAACTTGCTGTTTGGGAATCGAATAAGAGATTACTCTCTGAAATTTCAGGAGTTTAAAGCAAGGTTCGGGGAAGTTGCTGTAGAAGTTTTAAAGAGTTTTAAGATTGTAAATTTACTGCAAGTGGTGTCACCTGTGAAAACGATATTAGGCTATGCTTTAAGGGATTATTTGGGAATAAGGCTAAAAAGAGCGGAAGTGAGCGGTATTTATTCGGGTATTTATGGGGTTTTAAGTGATTTTCTTCCTGTAGGAGTTTTTCTCTTTGGTACCATTGAGATAGTAAGGGGTAATTTAACGGTAGGTGGTCTGGTGGCTTTTATGGAGCTTATGAGGTACATCTCATCCCCTATTGATAGCATATCTGAAATTTTCATTGAGATACAGACAACTTCAGGCGTTATCGGAAGAATTGAGGAGTTTAAAGCCGTGGCGAATGGTGGAGGTGAGGTTAATATTGAGGGATCAATAAATGCCATCAGTCTTGAGAATGTTACTGTTGACTTTGGAGACAACAGGGTTATAGAGGATTTATCTTTTGAGTTTGTGAAGGGTAAAAAATATGTAATTCTTGGCCCGAATGGTTCCGGAAAGTCAACATTAATTGAAGTTATTACAGGGCTGATTAATCCATCTGAGGGGACCGTTAAACTCAATAGTACCTTACCTTTAGAAAAAGTTAGTAAGAAAACTTACTTTAAAAGGCTATCCGTTTCCTTTTACCCGCCTATACTTTTACCCACGCTAAAAGATAATCTAACACTGATCTCTAACGGAAAATTAAGAGAAATTGCTAAGAAAGATGTATTTAAGGAGAGGGACGATGTTAAATTCACTCAACTCTCGGCAGGTGAGAAGCAAAAACTTTCTTTGCTAATCGCACTTTCGCGGGAAAACTGTGATTTTCTAATTTTGGATGAACCACTCGCAAATCTTGATGACGTTTCAAAAGCGTTTTATTGGAATCTGATAGAGAATTATTCCAAAGGGAGGGGTTTAATTGTGGCCCTACCGTCAGCAGAAATAGATTTGGGTGGTTTTGAAAAAATATGTTTAGCGGAAGTGGGACACAATTCTTCAAAATAAGGAGGTTTTTATGGTGCTGCTTTTGTTAATTGCCAAACTCATAATAGAACCTATCTATACTGAGAGTGTGGAAGAGTTCCTTAAAAAGGCATCTCTTCCCGACAGCATCCTTAGGCTTTACCAGGTATATCCGAGTCTTGACAGTTTCCCGGAAGAGTCCACCTTCTTTAGAATTGGACTCATATCGGGCAATACCTTTGCAGTATACTTTAAAAACTACCAGAAAACGAAGATATCTTCAACGGTTAAAAAGGATGACCAGGAAGACATCATGGCAGACGATTTCGTTCTCCTCTTCCTGGATACTGGAGGTAATGGGAATACTGCCTACGGTTTTCAGGTGAACCCTTTGGGCACTAAAAGGGATTTTATTCTCTCGGAAGGCGGGGATAACGTAGAAGAATGGGATGGTAGGTGGCAGGCAAAGACTGAGATAACCGATTATGGTTATGACGTCTTAATTTTAATTCCCCTTTCTGAAATTTCCTATACAAGGAATCCATGGGGCGTGAAACTTGGGAGATTCATAGCGGGAGCTGGCCAGTTTCAGTTTTCAAATATTGAAGGTTCATTCCAATCCCTTTCTCATATGCATAAGGTAAATATTGGCTTTGAAGGTTTAAAAAGTGAAGAGAGTTATAGAAGCACCCTTCAAATGAGGAATAGTTTTTATGTGAGAGGATGGACACAAAAGCAAGACACATTATACTTCAATCGTTTATCCTTTGGAGGCAATTTCAGATTTAAGAAGGGAACTTCAACGGTACTTGATATTGTTGTAAAACCCGACTTTTCTGAAATTGAAGCAGATGTGAAGGAAATCTCCCTTAGAAGAAGGCCTATATATTACCCCGAGAAAAGGGAAGTCTTCATGGAGGGTAAAGAACTTTACTCTCTTCCCTATCAGCTAATCTGGACGAGGGCTTTTGAAGACATTAGCTTTGGTGCAAAGTTTTATACCAAGTCCGAAAAGCTGAGTGGGATTGCTTTTTTACCGAAGGAAGAAAGCTACGACACCCTTTCCTTTGGCAAAATTAACTTTGCACCCTTACACGGGTTTAATATAGGAACATTTTATCTCTGGAGTCCGACATCCTATTCCTTGGCATCCTTTGATTTCAGTGGAGTTATAGCTCCAAAAGTAGGTTTTGGCTTTCAATCTCAAATATCTCGTAGATTTGATGAAAAGTCCAATTTGTATTATGTAAGGTTTTATAGGAGAAGTGAGTTTAAGGGGCTCGAAGCATCGGCCTCTTTCTTACAGATTGGTGAAAATTTTGTGATGCCCTTTAGCCCTATATATTTCGAAAATGTGAGAGAATATTCTTTTAACTGTGGATATGGTATTCCCCTCGGAAAGGCTACTTATTTCAAACCCCAGTTTTATTTTGATGAATTGAGAGACCTTTCAAGTGCTGACCTTGTGGAAAGGTATATAAATTTTGAAATAAGTGGTGCAAGAGGTCCTTATGGATTGGGTTTAAGTTATGTTAAAGACGAATTGGCATATCTCGATTTCCTTCCAGAAGACATCAGGTACTACTCTTTTTTAGGTATTGCCTTCTCTTACGCCCCGGCAAGCTACAACAACGTAGGACTATCGTTTATGAAGGGTGAATACCTTGGCGAAAATAGTTATAACGCGGCTTTAAAGCTCAAGATTTCTCCTCTCAACCTTTTCAATGCCGGTGTAAATTTCCAAATTTTGAGATATGGCGAGGAGAAAACTTCAATCTTCCAGCTTTTTGGACTGGTCCCTATTGTCAGGGATAGATTTGTTATAAAACCCTATGTGGAGCACAACACTGATGGCCAGACTCAAGCCCTTTACCTTAAGAACGTTGGGTACTTGTATTTAACTGATTGTATCTCCATCCTTTTCCTGAGTGATGCGGGCTGGAGAAAGGATACAGGGAGTTATGAAATGACAAGCAGAAGTTTCTCTGTTAAGTTAAAGTTAGAATTTTAGGGGGTGCTTATGAAATGGATCAACAAAACAAAGGAAAACATAAAGGAAACATTACGTTCGTGGAGTAAAAAATACTGTGGGTGTTTCCTTGTTAAGTGCAAGAAGGAGAAGCCAGAAAAGGTTGAGAATAAATAGAATTTAGAGATTTAGTTTGATAACTTGATTTTCCATGCCCTTGGCGTCCTCACTGACACCAAGGGCATG
>JASEFR010000009.1:11443-58133 GCA_030019025.1 bacterium | reverse complement strand
CCACCGATACAACTGGGTTGATTTCAGCTGTAATTGAGGAGTTGCCTCAAAGGACGGCCTTGTTGGGTCTTTCGAGCAATCCTATGAGGGGAACGGGTTTTGTTGCCTTTACACTTGCCAAGAAGTCGCATATAACTCTGGAAATTATTGACATACAGGGAAGGGTGGTAAAGGTTCTTGCAAGGGGTGAATACGACAGAGGCTATTACAGGTTAAGAATAGATGGGAAGGCGCTTCCTCAGGGGATTTACTTTGTGAGATTGAAAGCGGATGGCAAGGATCACGTGAATAAGTTCCTGCTGGTCAGGTAAGGAGATTTGGCTGCGAAAGAAAAAGGGGGCCTGCATGGGCCCCCTTTTTCTTTCGCACAAATTTAATTTTTTAAGGAAGCCCTTCTATTTTTATTTCCGGGTCTTCGGAAGAGGCGAAGGCAACTGGCATATTCTCAGTATTGTAAGCAAAGCCAATGTTCCCATGTCTATCAAGGGTTATAATGCCTGTTTCAGTTTTGACTGTGTTGTTTATAAGGTCAATACAGGCCTCTGCAGTCTTTTGGGCAGAAATACCCATTCTCATAAAATCACAGGCAGTTTTTGCCAGCAAAGTGCGCATTATTCCTTCACCAATGCCGGTGCAGGAAGCTCCACCAAAGAGTGTAGCGTAAGTGCCTGCACCGAGAAGGGGGGTATCACCAACCCTGCCAAACAGTTTTAGAAACACGCCGCCTGTAGAAGTTCCTGCTACGATTTCTCCATGGTCATCAATGGCAACGCATCCCACTGTGCCTTTCAGAAGGTCAGGGTGTTGTTTTATGAGTGTATAGATTTTTTTCCAATGTAAAGGTTCGCCCTTTAAGAGTTTTTCCTTGAGCTTCTTCCATTCTTCAAGTCTTTCTTCGGTTATAGGGTTATATTCTGGAAATCCCATTATTCTCGCAAAGTTTTCTGCTCCTTCGCCGATTAGAAGCACATGGTCTGTTTTTTCCATAACAAGACGAGCAAGACTTATGGGATTTTTTATTTTTTCCACTCCCGCAACGGCACCTGCCTCCAGTGTCGAACCTTTCATAATTGCAGCATCCAGCTCGCATCTGCCGTCAAGGGTAAGCACCGAACCGGTTCCTGCATTAAATACAGGGTCATCTTCAAGCACGTTAACGGCCGCCTCGCAAGCTGAAAGGGCATCATTTTTTTCTTGAAGGACGGCAAATCCCGCTTCCACTGCCCTTTTCAAACCCGCCTTAACTCGTTCAAGTTTGTCGGGTTTTACCTTCCCAACTCCACCATGAACAATTATTGCCTTCATGGCTAAATTATAAAGTTGTAGTAAAGAATTTCCTACAGACTTTTAATTTCCTTTAACAATTCAGTGTATCTTATTGATAATAAAGGATTTAGATTTGCAAATACGACTCAAGCGCTTTAAAATAAAAAAATGTTTCTCGTTTTAATATTTTCCTTTTCACTGCAGGTTAGTTTTCCCTTAACCAGTGAAAAGGCAGTGGACTTAATTTTAAAGGAACTCACCACCGAGCTTCCGGTGTTGTACTATAAGGGGAGACCGAGCATACCCGCTAAAACTCTTTCTTTTTCTTTGAAGGGTTTCAAAGGGGTTGAAGTGAAACCAGTTCAGGTAGAGACAATCAAGGTTAACGGTATTATCCCCCCTACCTTACCCCCTCAAGTTCTTTCAATGAAAACTGTAAAAGAAGAAAACCCTTTTGACAGCCTTTTCTATAGTGAAAAAGCTTTCTATCCCGATAGTTACTTCACGTATAGAGTTATAACAAAGGGCGTTGATACAACCCTTGAACTCATACTCTTCCCTTTTCGATATAATCCCGGGGATTCCGTTGCGGAGTATATTAGGATTTTTTCAATCAGGATTGAAGGAGAAATTACGAAACAGGGTTTCTATCAACCCCTTTACCTTATAATAGCCCCGCAAAATTTTAGAGATTTCCTAAATCCCTTAATAAGATTGCGAAAGCAGAAAGGATACAAGGTTGTATTCAAGGCTCTGGAAGAGATATTCTCAGAGTACCAAGGCAGAAATGATGCGGAGAAAATTCGCAATTTTTTAAAAATGTACTCAAGTTACGAGGGTGAGAGATTTTTGCTTTTGGTGGGTGACGAGACGTTAATCCCTTTGGTTTATCTCTATGCTTTTGATTGTCAGGCTGGTTTTATGCCCAATGAAAATGATATACCTTCTGACCTTTATTATGCAGATATTGATGGTGATTACGATGCTAACGGAAATATGGTTTACGGTGAAGTCGAAGATTCCGTTGAACTTTACCCCGATTTTTATGTGGGAAGACTGCCTGTAAAAGATACTGTAGAACTTGCTAATTACTTGTATAAACTTTTGGGGTACGAAGTAGCCCCTGATAATCCTTCTCTTCTTAAGGCGGTTTTTCTCGCTCAAATTTTGTGGGAAATCCCTTATACAGATCAATCGATTCACAAAGAGAACATTCGTAAAAAATTTCTTCCTCCAGACTATATTGTTTTTGGGTTCTACGAAAGTTACGGTAACGCCATAAAGAGCGAGATCATCAATTCTTTAAATAGTGGTGTCAATCTGGTAAACCACGATGGGCATGGATGGATTACTGCGATGTGGTTCGGAAACGATTTTATCGGAATTTCCGATACAGTGGCTCTAACCAACGTTTACACCCCCTTCTTTCTATACTCCATAGGCTGTTGGGTCGGGGCGATGGATTACCCTTCTCTGGCGGAAGCACTTGTAACGGCCAGGGGCGGTGCGTTAGGTGTTGTTGCCAATTCCCGTTATGGTTGGGGAGCCCCAGGAAATCCAGGATTTGGGTACTCTGATATCTTTGACAATGAATTCTTTAAGTTACTTTTTAAGAATCAGGATGATGAACTGGGAAAGGTTTTTTGGAATCACAAGGCAAGTTTTGCTCCGCTGGCAAGAGATTCAAACGTTTATCGATGGTGTTATTATGAGATCAACCTTTTCGGAGACCCTGCACTCTATCTGTGGAGGGAGAAACCTAAGGAGTTGGAAATCTTTTCAAAGGATATTGGCGATACTAATATCAGATTGGTTGTGGGTTATGATGGACAACCTTTAAGCGGGGTAACCGCTACCTTAATGGTAGGCGATTCAGTTCTCGCGGTTAAGAAATCCGATTTTTCGGGAATAATTTCCCTCGACATAGATACGCTTTGCGATTCTGTCCTTATTACCCTCTGGAAACCCAGCTTTCACATCTACTCTGAGTGGGTTGAGTTAAAAAGAAGAGATATAGTTTTTGATGTTAAAGTTAAGAATGATGGAAGTTTCAGGGATTGGGTGTGGGCAGGTGAAAATAACATTTTAAGCCTAACTATAGCGAATGGAGGAGAATCCCCCTTTGCTGACACAATTTCATTGTCATCATCAGGGCTCCTATTTGATCCTGATCGAATATCTGTGAATCTTCAAACCGGGGAAAGTTTGAGATTTGATGTGATATGTATAGTACCAGAAAGTTTGAAGAAGAATACCGTTAAAACCTTGAGAATTCGTTCAAGAAAAGGGGAGAGCTTTCACTCTCTAAAAATTGCCTGGCCCTCAATCCGCTTTGTTTCTTATGCTTCAGGGGATAGTTCCCTTATTTTGAGATTTGTAAATAGTTCCTTTATGAGGCTCAAGGGACGAGTGCTTGGTGTTTATGAGGTTCCCGGCCTTGTTCCCTTAGGATTTTACAATGATTCTCTTTTAGTGGAAAGCCAAGCGGAGTTTACATTAGAAACTGATGTCCCCAAAGGTAGAAATTTACGTCTCTTTTTTGAGTTTAACGGCATCTATTTAAAGTTTGATATTTCCTTGATTTTTGACTCCGAACTTTTTTATACCGATTTTGAAAGAATGGACAAATGGTATGGAGATACAACTTATTTTTGTCTTTCAGATCAAGCAGGGCCATTTGATAAATATTTAACCTACAAAGATGAATTTGCACCCTTCCCGTTACAGGCAAAAATTTACTCGGAAAGGTTTAGATTAAATGGAAAATTTAAGCTCGGCCTTTATTTCACCTACAGTTTCCCCATTTACGGTACAACGGGAGTTAAGATTTCACTACGGAAGGAGTGGTTAAGTGGAGGGGATGTTTTGAGGACAGAAGTTGAGGATATTGCCTTTCTTGGTGCGGGTGGTGCCTTGGATGAGAAGTCAATCTATGGAAACTGGGCTTACTATCAATATGAAGGAGAAGTTGAAGACAACCCCGATTATGTGAGGGTTTTAATAACCTTTACAAAAGATAGTTCTTCCGAAACTTATTGGGGTCTGGATGAAATCAAAATTGTGAGTGCAGAAGAAGATATTGTAAGGAAAGAAGAACTGTCCTTTGAAGGAGTAAAGATTTTGAACTTTCCAATGATTGTAAGAGGTGGGTCCTTTAGGTTTTTGCTATTATCCCAAAATTCAGAGTTTATAAATTTAGGCCTGTTTGATGTTAATGGCAGGCTTATTAAAAGCTTTAATTTTGCTTTAGCAGAAGGTATAAACGAATTAGTTGTTCCACTATTGGGGATAAAGAGTGGAGTTTATTTTGTTAAAATTTTAGACAAAACAAAAAGGATGGTGATAGTAAAATGAGTGCTAAATTCCAAAGACCGAGAGGTACGAGAGATATACTCCCTGAGGAGGAAAAGTTCAGGGAGGGATTAATTAAAAAAGCCAGAAGAGTACTTGAAAGTTATGGCTATACGTTCATGATCACTCCTACCTTTGAGTACGCCGAATTGTTTTCCAGAAGCATTGGAGCCTCAACGGATATTGTGGAAAAGGAAATGTTTGTTTTTCAGGACCGAGGTGAGAGGCTATTGGCCTTGAGGCCCGAGGGTACTGCTTCTATTATCAGAGCTTTCCTTGAGAATCAGATACATCCCCCTGCTAAACTGGCTTATGTTATGAACATGTTTAGGGCGGAAAGGCCTCAGCGTGGTAGGTACAGAGAATTTTGGCAGATTGGCGCTGAGGCCCTCGGAATAAAAGACCCTCTTCTCGATGCCGAGGTAATAGAAATGGCGGTCAGGATTCTCAAAGAGATGGGCCTTGAGAATTTCCAACTGGAGATTAATTCTATTGGAACACCAGAGGAAAGGGAGATTTACAAGAGAACACTCCTTGACTACATTGAAGAAAAGGAACTGATGAAGGAGTTTGCCCTTTGTGAGACGTGTAATCGAAGAAAAACCACGAATATTTTGAGAATTTTGGACTGCGAAATTGATGCTCCAAAACTCTATGATGCTCCGGTTATTCTTGAATTTCTTTCCCGTGAGTCTTACCGTTACTTTGAAGATGTTCAATCTTACTTAAATAGTTGGGGGATAGAGTATACTATAAATCCGAAACTCGTGAGGGGCCTTGATTATTACACACATACCGTCTTTGAGATTAAAGTTAAAGAGTTGGGAGCCCAAGATACTGTATGTGGCGGTGGGAGATATGACAGACTTGTGGAAGAACTGGGAGGCCCTGCAACACCGGCTATGGGTTTTGCCATTGGCGTGGATAGGATTGTGGTTGCGATGGAAAGTGCGATTCCAAAGTTGAAAGGACCATTTTACTTTGTTGCTACCGTCGGAGAGGTAGAAAGAGGTTATGGAATAAGACTTCTGAAAAAACTAAGAGATTGGTACATTCCTTCGGATATGTGTTATGAGCTTAAAAGTTTGAAAGCACAGTTAAAAATTGCCGACAGAATTGGCGCACAAAGGACGATTATTGTTGGTGAGGATGAGATAATGCGAGGGAAGGTGAGGGTAAGAAATATGGAGACGGGTGAAGAAATAGAAGTCGATGAAAATGAATTGAAGGCATTGTATGAAAGAGAAACTTCCTGAAATTCAACTACTTAAAAAAGTTCAGGAGGAGCTGAGAAGCCTTGTTATCACTGTAAATAAGCTTCAAGATTATGAATATATTGGTGGATGCGACGTTTCTTATCGTAAAAATGAAGGTGTTGGAGTTTTTGTGGTTTTTAATAGGCAGTTTAAATTGCTGGATGTAGCAGTTGTCAAAAGAGGGATTGAATTTCCTTATATCCCCGGTTATCTCGCTTTCAGAGAGGTGCCATTTCTAATAGATTCTTACAATAAGCTGAAAGTTAAACCCGATATCGTGCTCGTTGATGGCCAAGGAATTGCCCATCCACGGGGATTTGGCGTTGCCTCCCACCTTGGGGTTTTATTGAATCTTCCAACAATAGGGGTCGCAAAGAGTAGATTGTATGGATATTGCGATATGCCTGAGCTTGTTCGAGGAAACTTTACCTATCTAAGGGATAGAAACAATGCCGTCATTGGAGCCTGCCTTGTTACCAAGGATAGATCAAAACCGCTTTACGTATCCATTGGCCATCTCGTTGACCTTGATATGGCCATCAAGGTAGTTTTAGAAAATACGTTGCATTATAAAATACTAGAGCCATTAAGGGTGGCTCACTTATTTACCCGAAGGGAAAAATAAGGAGGTCTTATGAGCAAAGTGGCTATTATAACGGGTGGGTCAAGAGGAATTGGGTTCGCAATTGCTATGGAACTCGGGCAGAGGGGTTATATTCCCGTTATTACCGCCAGAAAGGAAGAGGAACTGGTAAAGGCTCAAAATGAGCTGAGATCAAAGGGTTTTGAAAGTCATTATAAAGTGTTGGATGTAACTGATTATAAGGCGTGTAGGGAGTTAGCAGAGGAAATCAATAGCAGGTTTGGCAGAATTGATGTTCTTGTCAATAATGCGGGAATTACAAAGGATAAGCTATTTGTCAGAATGTCTCCTGTTGATTGGGAAGAGGTGATCAAGATAAACCTCCTTGGAACCTTCAATATGACCCATGCTGTCCTCAAATACATGGTTAATGCTAAGTCGGGAGTGATTATAAATATTTCATCAGTGGTTGGAATAACGGGGAATGCTGGACAAACAAACTATTCGGCTTCTAAGGCTGGTGTGATTGCTTTTACCAAGTCTCTGGCAAAAGAAGTTGGAGGATGGGGGATCAGGGTGATCGCTATAGCCCCAGGCTTTATTGAAACTTCGATGACCGATAAACTCTCTGAGGAGATTAAGAAGGAATATCTCGCCAGAATTCCTTTAAAAAAGTTTGGCAAACCTGAGGATGTTGCAAAATTAGCTACTTTTCTCGTCAGTGAAGAGGCGAGCTATATAACGGGCCAGGTATTTACTATTGACGGCGGCCTAATTTGATTTTTTAATTGTGACCATTTCAGGCTCTATGGATAGGATTTTTAAAGGTTGAGGTGCTTCAACTTCTATTTTATAGACTGAAAGACTTTCCAAACTGTCTATAAGAGTTGCCTTTATATTGAAGCTTTTATTTGATACTTGATAATCGGCAGGCCGTAAGAAGGTGATTTTAATTCTTTGCTCGAATTTCCTAATTCTCAAAAAGGTAGAGTCTCGATAGAGTGTGTCTAAGGAGAGCCTTACTTTGAACCCTTCCGTATTTTCGATTTTTAGGAAATCGTTGTTGAGTTTTTCAACTTTAGAAATGAAGAGTGTATCACTGGATTTCTTGACTTCTATAGGTTCTAATGGTAAGAATTGTATTTTGCTTACTATTGATGCAGGTCCTATTATAGTTGTTGTTTCAGGGCTAACACTTATTGACTTTACAAAAAGGTTGTTATTTTGAAGCAATACTGATACCACTTTAACGGGTACTGTTCTTTTCTGGATTCTGTCTACCTGAACCAAAATCGTTCGGGGATTTATGCTGAATATTTCAATGTCTTTTAGTGATAGTGGTAGGTCCTCATAGTCGAATTTTACTTCGTTAATTCCATATCGAAGATTTGAAAGGTTTTTATAAACGACTTTTTCAGAAAACTTTATCCTCAGGTAGGTTTTTCCCGAAGTTTTTATTGAGGCGTTTATGTACTCGGGCAATCTGTTTATAATAACAAGGGAGTCCCCAAGTCCCTGAAAAGTGTAGGAGATCTTGAAAGGAATAGTATATACAGAGATTTCGTCCGTTGTTGCGTTAAACCATACAATAATACCAAGGATGAGTGATATTATTTTCAATCCGAGGTTTTCTTTTATAAAACTGAGGCCTTTCATCCTTGTTTAATCAACAATTCTTCCATATATTTTCTGAGGTTTTCAAAGGTTAAGCTCTCGGAGAGAACACCCTTTTGGACTATTCTTATAGACCTTCTCTCCTCTGATACGACTATTGCAAGGCAGTCAAAGTGCTCCGTCACGCCGAGGGCTGCCCGATGCCTGGTTCCTAAGCTTCCCTCAACAATTCCCACTTGAGAAAGAGGCAAAATGGTCCTTGCGCCTATTATATAGTTTCCCCTTACTATAATTGCACCGTCGTGCAAAGGACTGTCAGGCAGGAAGATTGATAGGATAAGAGGCGCTGAAAGAGTTGCGTAAATCTTCACTCCGCTTTCAGAAATGAGTTCATCCAGTCTCATGTTCCTCTCTATAACTATTATACCACCAATTCCCCTTTGGACCATTTGTCTTAATGCCCTTTCCAGTTCTTGAATTTCAGCGATCCCAATCTTTTTTCTCTCACCGATGAAGGTACCTGTACCAATAACTGCCAAACCTTTTCTTATCTCTGGCTGGAAGATAACGATCAATGCCAGCAGGCCATACCTTGTAAAGGCGGAAAGTAACCACATTAACCCTTTGAGGTTGAATAGAGTTGAGGCGGCAGATAATCCGACAACTGCAATGAGACCTGTGATGATGTAGATAGTTCTTGTTCCTTTGAAGAGCTTCAGTATGTAGTAAATTATAAGAGTGACGAGGGCAATGTCAGCGATGTCACGGATGGTAAGAGGGTAAAGTTTCATAAGTAAATTTTACTCCAGAATTCAAGCTTTTCAAAGTGAAGGTTGGAGTTCGTTTTTTAATAGGGTATAATTAACACTATGAAAAAATTATTCATGTTGGTATTGCTGGTTTCTTTAGCCTGTGAAATTAAAAAGAATTCCCCTCCTGTCCCTGAAATCGTGGAAATTCCCACTTCTGCTCATCCCAAGGAAATAATTGCGATTAAGGTAAGGGCCATTGACCCTGATGGTGATTATGTTAGTGTAAGAGTTGACTTTGGTGATGGAAATATTTCCGATTATTCAGAGTGGGTAAGGTCCGGTTCCTTAGTGTTATTTGAAAAGGTGTATGTCGCTCCTGGTGATTATTACGTAAGTGTTCAGGCCAAGGATTATGAAGGCAATTACAGCTTGTGGTCTTCAGGAAAAACTATAAGAATAGAATAAAAGAGTATGTTGCACGATTCCACCTTCATCGAGATTCTTGAAATTGTTAGGAGGCAGAGTTCCTGTGTTTACTATAAAACAGGTGCCCTTGTTGTTAAAGAGAATCGAATAGTTTCAATGGGATATAACGGCTCACCTTCGGGCTTTCCTCAGTGTGATGAGCTCCAAGAGGTCCTTGAATTTGCACATGAAAATAGAGATATCGTAGGGAAGTATCTTGAGACGGGGGGAGTAGAAGCATTTGCTCGGGAGTACTACAATAGGTTTAAATATTTTCACAAATACACTGAAGATTTTGTCAAGTTTTTCGGAAGTAAATTAGAGGAATCATTGAAAAAAATATGCAATGGGAGTGCTGGTAAGAATGATTTTTACAATTTGAACTTTATACACTCAAGGTACGAAATTCACGCGGAGCAGAACGCTATCGCATTTTCTCTTAAAGCAGGAACTAATATCACAGGCGCTACTCTATATACAACCCTTTTGCCTTGCATGGAATGTGCGAAGCTAATCGTAGCATCGGGTATAAAGAGGGTTGTGTATATTGAGGATTATGAAGATAAAAGGTTCAAAGAATCTTCTAAGACTTTTCTTGAAATAAACGGAATTAAGGTTGATAGATTAAGCAGGGATTAATTGCTTCTTGTGTAAAATTTCCCTGGTAATTCTGAAATTAACCCTTTGATTTCAAGCTGGAATAGAATGGACAGGAGGTCCGGGACTATTAAACCTGTTAATGATACTAATTCATCAAAATGTTTTGGTTCGTGGGATATTTTCTCAAAGACCTTTTTTTCCTGTTCCGTGAGTGATTCCGAAAAATCCTTTTTTACTTTTTGGGGTTTCTCAATTCCGAAATCTTCTAAAATGTCTTCTACGCAAGTTATCGGTTTTGCGCCTTCTTTTATGAGTCTGTTTGTGCCTGCGGAAGCGGGCGAGCTGATAGGCCCGGGGATGGCGTACACTTCCTTTCCCAGCTCTAAAGCCCATCTGGCGGTTATTAATGCACCACTCTTTTCTCCCGCCTCAACAACGAGAACGCAATCTGCCAATCCTGCAATTAGCCTGTTTCTTCTCGGAAAGTTCTCTTTGTAAGGTTTTGTTCCGGGGAAAAATTCTGAAATTAAAGACCCCTTCCGAGCGATTTTTTCATATAAAGGGCGGTTTTCAGGTGGATATACTACATCAATTCCGCATCCTAAAATTGCTGTCGTTTTTCCTCCTTCTTTAAGGGCAGTCTTGTGAGCCTCGGTATCAATCCCTCGTGCTCCCCCGGATACTATGTGAAATTTGTTTTCCGTTAGCTCCTTACACAGTTTCTGAGTTGTCAAAATTCCATAATTTGTCGGCTTTCGAGTGCCAACTATTGCTATTTTCCTTTCCTCTGAAGATGGAAGTTCCCCTTTATAAAAAATAACGGGCGGGAAGATTTCTTTTATTTTAAATGCTTCAGGGTACTCTTTGAAGGTGAAGTCGATACATTTTATACCTTTTTCTATAAAAGCGGAGGCAGTTTTTAGCGAAAGTTCGAGATTTACACTTTTTATTGAGATTGCGATTTTTTCGGGTACAATTTCTTTCAGATCCTGGAAGCTCGCCTCAAAAACTTTTCCCGCTGTTCCGAAATGGGAAACCAGTTTCTTGTAATAAACAAAACCTATTCCCTGAATTGAGTATAGTGTGAAAACGTACTCCATTTTTAAATAGAATAGTGGTTCATGAGGTCAAATTCCGTTAGAGCACTTTTTAAATCGTTGTACTTATTGAGAAGTGTACACCTGATACTGTCGATTTCTGTTTTTTTTATGTTTTCAGTAGCTTCGAAGAAAATCAAGGCATTCAGAGCATTCATGGAAACCAAATTCTCAACCTCCTCCATATTTATCTCACTATCATTTTGCAACATTTCCAGCAGTTTCTCAAGTATCCTTTTTCGTGCGAAAATATATTCGCTCTTGGTCCTTATCCCTTCCAGAAGTTCTCGGGCTTTATTCAGTTCGTTATATTTCAATAACCTTTGAGTTAGAATGAGTGACATCTGATTGGCTCTGAATATATTTCCTCTTTGCTTCTCAAATTCGATTCCTTTCATAGCAAGGTTATAACCTTCACTTATAAGGCCAGAATGAATCAATATAAGCCCAGAGTAGAAATAGAATGGGTAATTTGTTTTGGGAGTCGTGTTCAGAATATCGTCAATGGATCTCTTAATAAAAGTTTCATAACTGCGTGGTGGGAGAAGAAAGAGATATATCTTACCTATTTCTCCCAATATGATTTCTCTCGCATGTTTATTTTTAACTTCACCCAATGCCCATAATACGTTTTCTAAATGATTCAATGCCCCCCTGAATTTGAAGTTTAAAAGCAGCATCTCAGCTAATTTCAGTTTTAGGAGGGTAATATCTTCTATTTTCTTAGATGCCTTCAGCGCTTTTAAGTAATATTCGGTGGCTTTTTTAATCCTGTTTCTATAAAATTCGCAATCACCTAAGACTTCAAAAATTTCTGCTTTTCCGTTATGAGAAGAATTTTTTGACTCAAGTTTTTTTAGGAGTAGTTCCGTATTCCACTCCAACCTATCCGCATTGTAATCAATTTTAAGTCTCAACAAAAGGAGGTCTTTTGAGAATCTTTTTTTTGTAGAGAGGAAGTCTTCTAAGCTCTTCGCGGCGCTCTTTGTTTCCCCAAGTTCTGTCAATAGCTCAATTTCTCTTTTCTTATCCCGCCAGTGATTATTTTCTACTTCTTCCATGCTTTTAATAAATTCGAGGGCCTTCACATATTCACCCATTTTAGTGTAGATAGTGACGATAGTTTCTCTTATTGAAGATTTTTGCTTCTTTGTTTTTGCGAGCAACTTTGCTTTAATCGCATGTTGTAGCGCTTTATTATATTGCTTATTTTTTACTTCTTCGTTTATAGCTTCATAATAGTATTTAAATGCGTTCCGGGAATCTCCTGAAAGTTCGAAGTGTCTTGCAATCTCCCACAAGGCAATTGGAAAACCGTTCATTTTCTTGGTGTGAAGCAAGTGGGCGTAATTGCCATGGATTTCTTTAACATACCGCTCGGGAAGGTCAAGCATTGTATTAAATTCGATCACGGGATGGAAGGAATAGATTTTGTTTTTTACAACTTTAATAATTCTGTTGTCGGTTAAATTTGTGATAACTTTATCTATCGTCTGGGTTTTTATCTTAGGGAATAATTTTATAATGTCCGTTTTGTCTAATGGTTGGGCAGAAGATAGAATCAAGTAAGTTATTAGCTTTTCTTCTTTACCCATTGATTTAAATAACCTTCTTGACTTCTCTGTATAGTAGTTTTCATAGGGAAATGCCAATCCTTCATTTAATACCCAGCCTGTATTCTCATCCCACTTGAAAAAGTTTTTAGAATCGAGGAGATTTAGCAACCAGAAGAGTTTTGAAAAGCTTTTCATACTTCTGTAATAAAGAAGTTCCAGAATTTCCCTGTTTACGTTGGGAGTAATAAAGTAAGACTGCAAAGTTTTATGGACGTCTTCTACGGTTATTGTATCAATTTTAATCGTAGAATCGTTATCGCTGATAAGTTTGATTGTTTTAATTTTTGTTCCCTCTTTAAGTCTTAGAAAATTAATTTTGTCTCCCTTTATGAAGGCTATTTTACTCCCCGTGATTATCTGAAGGGTTTCCGTTGAAAAGAAGGGGTTTTCTTCCGGCAGGTCAACAAATATCTCCTCATCACCTCTGGATATTAATTCTGCAAGTTTCTTGTAGCTCTCTATATTTGGAATGTGAAGGTGCCTCTTTTCCTGTTGGGCTTTCTCGTAAAGTCTTCTTAAAATGTTGGCAGGATGGTGTTCAAATTTTCTCAGATATAAAGTCACGATGTTTAATTTTCCTTTTAAAAACTTCTTATAGATTTCCTTTTGTTTTAAATGTTTAAGGAACGGCCCGGGCTCTGGGGTCAGTACTAATAAAGAAGAGTTACTAAAGATAAAAAGAGCTTCTCTTTCTGAGAAAGGATAGTTCTTCGCCAGAGAGTCAAGCAATTCAATTGTGCCTATCAAGGGGAACTCTATGTATAGCAGATGGGGTTTAAATCCATTTGTAAATAAGAAAGCTAATTCTCTCAAAAAATCAAAAAAGCTGAAATGCAAAAAAGACTCAAAATTTTCCATTGAGTAAAAGGATAAATCTTTCCATAAAATTTTTCAAATAATCCGCGCAATATTGTATGGAAAAATAGAGACAAAATTAGAGCCATGATGAAGAAACTTTGGATTATGCTAAATTTTAATTGGGTTAGATTGCAGGTATTTAAATACTCCTTGCAACATTTCTATTTTAGTGCAAATATACCCAGAATTCCGGTGGCGAGGAGGATAATAACGGGCGATTTTTTGTAAAAGATGAAAACTACCAGGCTCAGTGTTGCTATAATATAGGGGGTGACACCTGTAAATCCCCTTCTCACGATAAGGTAAATGGCATTTATTAGAAGTGCCGGAATTACGGGTTTTACCCCGAGCATGAACCTCTTATATAAAACATTTTTCTTGAATCGACTTTCAAAGTTTGCTATGAGAAATATGATCAGGAAAGAAGGCATTACGACTCCCAGAGTGGCGAACAATGAACCGATAACCCCATGGATTTCATACCCGATAAATGTAGCCATATTCAGTGCAACGGGTCCCGGGGTAACTTCCGCAATGGAGATAAAATAGAGAAAACGTTCTTGGGTTATCCAGTGAAGTTCTGTTACAAAGGTGCGTTGGAGAAGGGGAAGCATTGCCTGCCCTCCTCCGAAGGTGACGATACCAATTTTAAAGAATTCAGCGAATAATCTAATAAGAACCATTTTTGTCCTCAAACAACTTTCCCAAAGTTATTCCCAGTAAACCGCCGACAAGGATTACTAAAATTGGGTCTACTCTTAAAATAAAAAGTTCAACAAGAGACAGGATGAGTATAAATAGGTACATGATGTTTTTTTCAGTTTTTTTTAAGATTTCAAAGGTAATATAGGTAATTTCTCCGACCACACCTGTTAATATGCCAATAAGGAACCTTTTTACCTGAGGAATTTTGGTAAAGCTGGTTAAGTAAATTGAAATAAGAAGTATGACGATAAAGGAAGGTAGGACCACTCCGATGGTGGCAGAGAGAGACCCTATAAATCCACTGACCCTGTATCCTATAAATGTTGCCATGTTTACGGCAATTGGGCCAGGAGTAATTTGCGAGATTGCGAGTATCTCCCAAAATTCCTCTTCCGTTAAATACTTCCTTGACTTACAAAAGATTTGCCGCATTTGTGGAATCATTGCGTAACCACCGCCGATTGTGAAGATACCAATCAGAAAGAAATCGTATGTGAGCAAAATCGTTTCCTTAATTTTGTTGGTGGGTTTTCTCGTTATTTGCAAGTTTAATTCTCCCTGTTGGTATTCTTATTTAGCAGTTTATCAAGGCAAATAAGAACTTTAAGTTCCTCTTTGTTCATCTTTTACTACCCTGTGAAAGTTTTAAATAGGTCATAAGGTGTGACTAGTATAAAGCTTTTTTTTGAGACATTTTGAGACGCCCCCTTCTATTACAAAGACGGGGGCATTCCAATAATGGAATCCAATTGATGGGAAATTAAGGTTTTTTTTCTAAGTATGCCTTTTGAGATAAGACTGATGAATTTTCAATAAGACGTGTTTTTGCGATTTATAGATTTTGGAGGACGTAGGTCAATTTTATTCCCTGAAAAATTAAAAATTCGACAAAATTTTCGGTTTCGACAAATTTGTCGAAGTCGAAAGGTAAAAACCATTATGAATAAAGGAAAATTTTTGGCACAAATTTTGCAGTAATTGTTATAGCTAAAAACGGGAGGTGTAAGATGAAGTTAAATAACATAACCAAAATAGTGTGGGTATCTCTTTTCTTGGGCTTTGCCTTTGCCCAAGAACTACCTGGAGATACGGAGGATTCGACCAGCAATTACCGCTACAGGGAACAATATAGGTATCAGGAACAGGTAAGGCAACAAGGTGATACCATAAGGATAAGGTCTCAGGAGCGGATAATGAATGAAGGTGATACTATCCAGATTCAAAACAGGAAAAGAATTGAAAATCCAGCGGTAGAGAGTGAGATGACGATTGAAAAGACGATTACCAGGGATGGAGATAATGTTATAAAGATAGAAAAAACGGTAGTGACTCCAAATGATACGGTAGTGATACAAAAAGAAGTCAAATCTACTGAAAAAGACACTGTAAGAAATAGGGAGATGCAAAGGACAAGAAATAGAGATGCAGGATGCGACGACGGACCTGATACATTGAGAGTAAGGGAAAGAGAACGTTTAAGAATCATCGAAGGCACTCCTTCCAGTGACAATATACCGGGAACAGGCGCTTATCAGAGAAGAAATAGAAAGAGTAACTAAAATATTGGCAGGGGCGCACACGATCGCGATCGTGTGCGCCCCTGTATAATTTATTGAGGTGTCAAATATGTTTGTAATTATAGCTCTTATGTTAACTTACTTAAGCATTGGCTTCCAAAGGGGATTTGACAGCAACATTTTAATAGATGATAGCAATTTAAGGGATTATTACAGTGGGTTAAATTTTCTTATAACCCAGTATTCGATGGAAAAGCCGTGGGGGTATGAGCTCTCTGCCAGCGGCAATTTTTTCGATAATTATAGTGATATGAATTTTTTGACCTTCCGTGGGAGTCTCTTTTACTTTAAGGATTTCGGAAAGGTTGGAAACTACATGGAGAGCGGGGTTGATTTTGCATGGGATATTTTCTCACCCTATAGGTCTTTCTCTGTTATTCCCGGTATTGCGTTCAGGATATATTTGGATGAAAAGAGAAAAAGCGCACTAATACCAAGCTGGGATTTACATTTTTTGTTCTCTGACGAGAGTTATAACTTGGAAAATCTTCCGCGAATCAGATTAAATACGGGTTTATGGGGCATTTCTTTGTTACTAATGGCTACCCTGAAATGGAGGTACAGTGCCACTTATGTTCAGTCCCCATCGGCGGGGATGGTAGGCTGGTCTGCAAGGCCTAATTACACGATGATAACAGAAAATCTTTTCGCGGGAAATTCCAGCATCAGGCTGGGTAAGAAGTTTGGAGGTCTTTTAGACTTTTACTATCAGCTTGATTACCATTTTCTGCCAACAAAGAATTTGGTAGATGTGGAAAATTTGAAGGAAAAACTTGACCCCCTGAATAAAGAGGAATTTGCATATACTGGCTTTTCCCATTCCTTTATAGTGAATCTTGGAATTAAGGAAATCTCGATTAACTATAACTACACCTTCGGTTATAAAGATTATAGAATCGTTGACACTGTGCAATCTTCCCTACCGCGAAGTGATGTTGCATATTTCCACAGCTTGGTAGGCACGATTCCATTGGTTAAGAAAACGTTGAAAGCAGGGGTTTCTTGTTTTTTTAAATATGAAGTTAATAACTCCAATCTTGTGGAGTTTTCATACACGAGAAAAGAGTTTGGTGCAGGACTTTACTTAGAACTATAGGAGGAGGAACATGAAATTTTTGCTTTTAACTTTTTTGACCTTGATACCAAAATATTTTTACAATGTTAAGGATACCACAACCATAAAAGGGAAAGTGATAAAAGTCGAAAGGGAACAGGTTGAAGGGAGTGAAGTACATCATATCGTATTGTTTTTGTCTCAAGGGGATACCACATATAAAGTAATTTTAGGTCCTGCTTGGTTTATTGAAGAGATCCCAAGAGAAGAAGATTCTTGCCTTGTAGAAGGTTCTGTTTTTCGTGCTGATGGCGAAATATATGTAATTACAAGGAAAATAATGAACATGCAAACGAAAACGGTTTTAACTTTGAGGACACAGGTAGGTTTCCCCCTTTGGGGGAGGAGAGGGGATGAAACAAAAAGGATTGGAGGTAGTAAGGACGGGCTGAGAAGGAAAAGGTAATTAATGAAATTTAAAAATCTCGTTTCTGTCTTTCTCGTTGACATTATTGTTATATTTGCTTTTTTCACATACTTAGTTACGAGACAGCGGAAAGTCTTCAAAGAAATGGCCGAGAGGGATGCACAGATTCGAACGGTTCTTGTACGGGAGATGTTTTTTAACATCATACAGAGCGAAAAGGAAATCGATGATTCGGTGTTAAAAGTCATTGTGGATTCAACAAATCTTGATTATGTGGCTTTAGTAAGACAAGGCAGGTTAGTAAGCTGGGCATCGAAGTACGAGGGATTTCTCCCCGTTGAAGACTTTGAAAATATAAAACCCGGAGTAAAAAGGGTAATTAAACTACCAGATTATTCCATTTTAGAGTACTCTTTTCCGGTAGACTCTTTTATTGCCATTTGTGGCTTTTCTGACGAACCATTTTCGAACTTGATCAGATTTACGATTTACGGAATGGCTTTTCTGGTTCTCGGTCTTTTTGTTTTATTTGGGGTCACCGTTTTTTCTTTTTATCTTCTGACGCGCAAACTACAGGAGAAGGAGCTGGTTTTAGCAAAAGAACAGGAAAAGTCTAAGTATTTCAGAGAGCTTGCCGGTTTCTCGAGTCAAATTGCTCACGAAATAAAGAATCCCCTCAATTCAATCAATATCGCTTTGCAGGTAGCAAAGCAAAAGGGTTTTACTGATGATATTGTGAAAATTATTGATGAGGAAATAGATAGGCTTAATTCAATTATTCAGCGCTTTTCTTCCCTTTCCAAAAAGATGGAACCCCAGTTTAAGGATGTAGAGATAGGAGACCTTATAGACCGGGTTGCTGAGGAAATGATCCCTTTTGCGCGTTCGCATGGAATAAAAATTGAATTAAATCTCAAGGGTTGCCAGCAAAGGATTAAAAGTGATCCATTGTTGCTGAAACAGGCCCTTATTAATATAATTAAAAATGCTATTGAAGCCTTTGAGGGTGTAGAAAGAGATGAGAAGGTAGTAAAGATAAGCTGTAACAAAGTTAGGAGAAAAATTGTCATCTTGGTTGAGGATAATGGAATGGGCATGGATGAAGAAGCGGTAAAAAGGGCTTTTGATTTGTTTTATACGACTAAAGCCCAGGGTATGGGATTGGGGTTGAGTGTGGTACGAAGAATTGCGGATTCCTTAAATGGGGAAGTGAATTTAAAGAGTATTAAAGGCAAGGGTACAATAGTGGAGTTGGTCTTTAACAATGTCTGAATATACTGTATTAATTGTCGAAGACGAGGAAAACGCAAGGAAACTGCTGGTGGAATATTTGAGCTCTAAGGGGTTTAAAGCCTTTGGGGTTGCGACAGGAGAGGAGGCAATTAAGTATTCTCAGGAAAATTTCGTCGATTTTGCCCTTTTAGACATCAGACTTCCGGGAATCAGTGGCATCGACTTAATTCAAAAAATGAAAGAAGTTAATCCTCTTGTTAAGATTATAATGGTCACTGCTCTCGGTGATGTAGAGACCGTGGTTCAGGCTATGTCGAAGGGCGCCTCGGATTACATAGTTAAACCTGTCAATCTTGAGGTACTTCTTTCAAAATTAGAAGCGATTAAGCCTACCCATATAAAAGAGATAGAGATAAAGGCAATAAAAGATATTTCAAGTTTTCATCTTCCAGAATTTGTCTATGCCTCAGAGAAGATGAAGAATGTTCTTTACAATGTAATCAGGGCAGCCAAGTCCAATGCACCCTGCTTAATAGTAGGAGAAACGGGAACGGGGAAAACCGCCATTGCGAGAATAATACATTCATTGTCTTCGAGAAGGGACGGGCCTTTTATAGACGTTCACCTGCAGTCTATTCCTGAATCACTCGTTGAAAGTGAGCTTTTTGGATACGAAAAGGGTGCGTTTACAGGTGCTGACAGGAGTTATGAAGGGTTGATTTTAAGGGCTCATGGTGGTACCCTTTTCTTAGATGAAATAGGTGAACTCAAGAGGGAAATGCAGGTGAAGTTGTTGAAGGTTATTGAAGACAAAATGATAAGGCCAATTGGAGGGACACAAGTAAAGAGGGTTGATTTCCGTTTGATCACTGCTACCAACAGGGATATCAAGGAAGAGGTACGACGGGGTACCTTTCGAGAGGACCTATATTACAGGATCAACGTAATTGAAATTTTTGTACCCCCTTTAAGGGAGCGTAGAGAAGACATACCTGTCCTTTTAGACTATTTTCTTGGAAAATACAGTAAAACTGAGGGTAAAGAGATTACGGGTTTTTCACGGGAGGCACTTAAGTATCTCTTGAAATACGATTACCCCGGCAATGTGAGAGAATTGAGTAATATAGTTGAGCGTGCCTGCGTCATGGCTACAAAGAATTTGATTGAAGTAAAAGATTTGCCGGAGGAAGTGATAAAAGGAGATAGCCCCTCTAATTTTTCTTTTTCTTACTCTCAAAAGAGTTTGCCGGAAATTGTGAGCGAAGTTGAAAAGAAACTTATTTTAGAGGCTTTAAAAGAAGAAAATTTCGTAAAAACAAGGGCGGCGAAAAGGCTTGGGATTTCGGAACGGGTTTTAAGGTATAAAATGAAGTTGTACGGAATAGAAGATGGAAAGGGCAATTATTAAAGGAAATCCGATTCAGATGGCAAATCATCCTTGGGTTTATTCTGGAAATATACTTTCCTGTAGTGCATCTAAAGGTTCCTGCGTAGAGGTCTACTCGAGAAAGGGTATATTTCTTGGTTCGGCAATTTACAATCCCGATTCCAATATCGCATTAAGGTTTTATTCCCGCGAGAGGGAGGAGCTCAGTTACCTGCTGATTAAGGAAAAGATCATGATGGCTGACAAAAAGCGAAAAAAATACTTTAATAAGCCATATTACAGGGTCGTATTCAGCGAAAGTGATGGTTTACCCGGCCTTATCGTGGACAGGTATGGAGATGGCTTTGCCTTTCAGATAAACTCTTACGGTATGGAAATAAGGCGTGAAGATATAGTGAAAGCTATCTTCGATGCCTTTTCGCCAGCTTTTATCGTAGAAAAAAGCGAAGGACATGCGAGAAAGATGGAGGGGTTAAGAGAACGAACAGAAGTCGTAATTAATAACTCTTCGTATAATCTCTCCAGAGTTATAGTGGAAGAAGATGGTCTTAAGTTCTATGTGGACCTTATAAATGGTCAGAAGACTGGGTTCTTTTACGATCAAAGGCATAATCGTTCTATAATTGAAGACCATTTGAGGGGTAGTTATGTTCTGGACCTCTTTTCTTACACTGGAGCCTTCTCTTTGAGAGCTTTAAGAAAAGGTAAGAAGGTTTTTGCCATAGATATTTCGGAAGAGTCCATTGCTTTATTAAAAGAGAATGTTAAACTAAATGGTCTCCCTGAGGAGAATCTAATTTGTGAAGCGAAAGACGCTTTTGAATTCCACAAAGAGATCGCCTCATTGAGGATGAAGTTTGACTTTGTTATAGTGGACCCTCCATCTGTTGTGAGGCGTGCATCGGACCTTGATGATGCTTTAAAATCATACATAACTCTGCTAAGTGGAGTTTTTAGCATTTTAGGAAAAGGTAGTATGTTAGCGGTTTTCTCATGCAGTAATCATATCAAGTGGGAACATTTGTATTCGGTAGTTCAGAGGAGTACTGGGTTAACCCGCAGGAATTTTAGGATGGTTAAGTTTTTAAATCAGGATTTTAGGGATCACATTGTTCCTGTTAATTTTCCAGAAGCAGAGTATTTAAGGGGTTTTCTTTTAGAGGAGGATGTATAGATGGCGAATTATATTTTTATGTTTCCTGGACAGGGCTCACAATATGTGGGTATGATGCAAGATATTTACAACAAGTACGATAAAGTAAAGGTTCTCTTGAGAGAAATGGAAGACATTCTCGGGTTTCCTTTAGGTTATACGATGTTCAATGGCCCCGATGAGGTACTTACCAGGACCTTATACACCCAGCCCGCCATTTTCACCCACAGCGCAGCTATAGTTTACATTCTTAGAGATAATGGAATTGAACCTTTTATTACTATGGGACATAGTCTTGGTGAGATAACTGCTCTTTTCTCAGCAGGTGCTCTTAACTTCAGTGAAGCAGCGAAAGTTGTAGCCAAGCGAGCTGAACTTATGGACAGGGTGTATGAGCGAGGTGGTATGTCTGCTGTAATTGGTCTTGAACTTGAAAAAATTAGGGAGATACTGGAAGGGTTTAAAAACAGAGTTGTGATAGCCAATATCAATTCTCCTTCTCAGGTTGTGATATCAGGTTTTATAGATGACCTCGAAATTGTGGAGGAAAAGCTTAAAGAAGCGGGCGCAAAAAAGGTGATAAGGCTAAAGGTTTCAAATGCCTTCCATTCTCCCTTAATGGAGCCTGCACGGAAAGAGTTTGAAGAGTTTTTGAGAGATATAAAGTTTGAATCCCCTAAGGTACCTGTGATTCCCAACGTTGAACCTGGCTTAGAGTCAAATCCTCTTATGTTAAAGGGGTTGTTAATAAAACAGCTTTGTGGTACTGTTAGATGGGTCGAGTCTCTTAAAGTAGCGGGTCGTGTTAAAAATGCATATTTTGTTGAAATAGGTCCAAAACGGGTTTTGGGACGCCTTCTTAAAGAAACTCTTGGAGAAGTGCCATACACTTCCATTGATACCTACGAAGATTTGGTAGAATTTTTAAGCCAAGTTAAGTCTTGAAAATACTGAGAGTTTGTTTTATACTAATAAACTCAAAAACCTAAGGAGGAAGTATGAGAAATTATGAGATGGTTGTAATTTTAGATTCTGCGCTTCCTGATGCAGAGAGAGATTCGCTTATTGGCAAGTTAAAAAACATAATAGAGAAGAAAGGCAAGCTCCAGGCTATGGAAATCTGGGGGAAACGTGAACTCGCTTACGAGATTAACCATAGAAAGGAAGGATATTACGCAATATTTAATTTTGAGGCACCGCCGGAGACGATTAATGAGTTGAAGCAAGAAATAAGGATGAACAAGTCTTATCTAAGAGAGCTTATTGTGAGAAAATAATGGCCGAGCTTAAGTTCCCCAGCATAAACTATGTTATCCTTTCCGGTCGCCTCGTAGAGGATGGAGTGGTAAGATACACACCTCAGGGCACAGCGGTTTGTACTGTTCGTTTTGCCAGTGATAGAAATTTCAGAAATGCACAGGGAGTATGGGTTAAAGAGCCCCTCTTTATTAATCTTGTTTTATTCAAGCAAGTAGCGGAAAGAAGTGCGGGGAGGTTGAGAAAGGGTACACCTTTAATTGTTGAGGGCATCTTAAGGTCAAGAACTTACGAAACCAGAGAGGGGCAGAGGAGAACGGTTTACGAGATTGTAGTTAGAAGACTTCACTTTCTTGAAAAAGTGGAGGAAGAAGCCGTTTATCTTCCCGAGGAGGAAGAAGTTTTAGAAGAGTCGGCTTTACCGGATGACTTTCCGGCAATAGAGCCGGATGAGGAAGAGCCAGAGGATTTACCATTTTGATTAACTTAAAAGAGGAGGTTTAATAAATGGGCAAAAAGGTGAGAATTAGGGAAGTAACCTGTGAATTTTGCAAGGATGGAGTCAGAGAAATAGATTACAAGAACGTTGATGTTCTTTCAAAGTATATATCTAAGAAGGGGAAGATTTTACCCCGTAAAACAACGGGGACTTGTGCTTTCCATCAGAGAAAGCTGGCCAAGGCTATAAAGAGGGCAAGGATTATAGCTCTTCTGCCATTTGTTGAGAGTTACTATCTTTCATGAAAGTTTATTTGCTGAAGGATGTACCTAAGGTTGGGAAGGCAGGCGAAATAGTTGATGTAAGTGATGGTTTCGCACGAAATTATCTAATAAAGAACGGCCTGGCTGAGGTTGCTACGGACTCGCTGATTAAGAGACTGGAAAGTGAGAAAAGACTTTTGAAGTCTAAAATTGAACATCAGAAGAGTAAAGCTGAAGAAATAAAAAAGAAAATAGAAAGTCTTCCAGAGTTAATTTTTGAGAAGTCTTCTTCCAAAGAAGGTAAAATCTTCGGTTCTGTAAGCAGTATTGAAGTGATGGAAGAACTCAAAAAGCGTGGGATTCATGTCGAAAAGCAGATGATTCAAATGGAACACATTAAAGATATCGGAATTCACAACGTCAAAATTAAATTATTCCCAGGTATAGAGGCAAATTTAAAGATTAAAATATTGCCTAAGGAAATTGCAACTCATTGAATTAATTGTTCTCAGGGTACAGTTCCCAGAGGGGGTTGAGGAGAGCCCGGTTATTTATCTAAAAGAAAAAGAGGGCGATAGAATTCTTCCTATTGTGATTGGTATTAATGAGGCACAATCCATTAACATGGCACTGAGTAACTCTAAAACCCCGAGACCGCTCACTCATGATCTGATTGTGAATCTCTTTGAAGTTTTTGGTTTAAAGTTGGAAAGGGTTGTGATAAACGATCTAACAGAGAACACTTATTTCGCAAGGCTTATCCTCCTTGATGAGAATAACAAAACGTTATATAGCATCGACGCAAGACCTTCTGACTCTATAGCTATTGCCCTGCGGTCAAATGCCCCAATTTTTGTTTCTGAATTTGTATTGAAAAAGGCGTTATCCCTTGAAGGAAGTTAAAGAAAACCCACTGAAAGTAACTTTTGCCGGTATAGATTTTGAATCCCCCTTTTTGCCTGCTTCTGGTACCTTTGGGTACGGAGCTGAACCGGGATCTTTTAAAGCAATCCATTGTTTTGGTGGGCTTATCACCAAAGGACTTTCTTTTAAGAAAAGGGAAGGGAATCCCCCTCCGAGAATAAAGGAGACACCCTGTGGACTTGTAAACTCCATTGGGCTTGAGAACCCTGGGGTTGAAGAGTTCATAAGTTCGATTCTACCCGAGATGCTCTCTTTTAGAAAGCCCATTATAGTAAACTTAGCGGGACATGATGAAGAAGATTTTCTTCTAATGATCGAAAAATTAAATCCCTTCAAGGAAATTGTTGCCTATGAAATCAATATCTCCTGTCCTAACGTCTCGAAAGGGGGATTGGAATTTTTCCGGGATAAAAAAGCCCTAAAAACCTTACTCAGGGAAATAGCTGGAAGCTCTAATAAAGTTAACATCGTTAAAATTCCCCCTGATATTTTCCATTTTGATGAGATCATCGATTTGTTACTATCCGAAGGGTTTGTAAATGTGACCGTTTCTAATACTTACCCCGCAATGGTGATTGACATTGAAAAAATGGATTTCTACTTTGAGAGAAAGTCGGGCGGATTGTCCGGACCTGCTATTTTCCCGTTGACTTTGAGGCTTGTTTATGAGATTGCAAGTAAATATCCGGAGCTAAACATAATAGCGTCAGGTGGGGTAGTGAGTTACGTGGAAGCAGTCCAATACTTCCTTGTGGGTGCAAAATTGGTGCAAATTGGATCGGGAAACTTTATAGATCCCAACATCGTATGTAAAGTAAAGTTGGATCTGGAAAATTTTCTTGTTTCAAAAGGTCTTTATTCTCTAAATAAAATTGTTGGGAAACTTCTACAAACTCGTTGAATGTAAACGATATGTGTTGTAGTCTGGAACTAAACAAAAAGTTTTGCCTTTTACTTTACAGGTTATTAGTTTTGGTTTAAAATTTTTGCAAAAATGGGAGTAATAAATGGAAGGTAGAGTTTTACTCGTTGATCCAGATACAAGCTTGAGAAGTGAAATAGAGGATGACCTTAGTGATTTAGGTTTGACAGTCTATAATGCCAGCTCATACGACGAAGCCCTGAATTATTTGAATTTTTACAAAATTGATTACATGATTATGGATCTCATATTGCCAGACAGGAATGGCATTGACCTTTTGATATATGCAAAACAGCTCAGCCCCTCCATTAAAGTTTACGTGTATACAGATGTTAAGGGTGCTACCATTGAACGATCAGTGTTGAAGAAAGGCGCAGATGCTTTCATAATCAAAACAGGCAATTTTAAGGAAGATTTTAAGAGTATCTTCTTTTCACCACCTCAAGAAGAGGAGAAAAAGGAACCGGTTGAAACCATCGAAGGATTTAAAGGCACCGTTGCTGGTGTTGACATTATAGACATGGTTCAAGCTCTTGCACTTATGGGTAAATCCGTTATCCTCAGTTGCAAAGATTTGAGGACTAAGAAGGAAGGGGTGATCGTTTTTAAAAATGGTGAGATTGTGGACGCGAAAGCAGGTTCAAAAAGGGGAGAGGAAGCAGTGTACGATATTTTGAGCTGGAAGGATGGGGTGTTTGAAACAAGAAAATATGTGGAAGAACCGGAAAGGACGATCAATGCCCCAGTGGATTTATTGCTTTTGAACTTTGCCCGTCTCAAGGACGAGGCGGCTGAAGAAGGAACAGGGGCTTCAACCTTAACCCTTAATGATATAGTAAGATTTTTCCACGCCGAAATTCCAGGTTTTATAGGTGGTATGATTTTTGATTATGAGGAAGCAACTCCTATTGCTTTTGATACGATTCTTCAAGGAAGAACATTTCAGGCTTCTGCCACTTTATACGGTGCCATACTTAAGGCTGCTCAGGAGGCAATGGAGATAGTTACTGAGGGAAAAGAAAAACGTGACGAACTATCAGAGATTGTGATCACCGATAAAAATGATCACGTAGTGCTTTTTCCTCTTCCAGTAAACAATTTTGCAGTTTTTATACTCGTAGCGAGGGATACTCCCGTTCAGGAAGTGCGTTCCGTTGTGTTGAAATATATACCTGATATTATAAGGTTACTTAAAGAGGAAAGACTTTCCTGAAGTGGGCTTGTCTTTCGATCCGAAACTTGTTGAACTACTCAAAAAGAAAAATATATCCTTAGAAACAATTCTCGAAGGTTACCTTTGCGGTAAGCACAGAAGCCCCTTTTACGGACATACTCTTGAATTTAAAGACCTTAGACCCTACGAGAAGGGTGATGATTTGAAGTTTATAGACTGGAGGTTATATGGAAGAAGTGAAAAGTTTTTTGTAAAAAAATTTGAAGAGGAGACCAATGTTAGAGTTTATGTAGCTCTTGATATTTCAGCCTCCATGTCACTTTATGATAAAGGTAATGTGGCGCGAAGTGTAGCAGCGGCCATTGCCTTTTTGTCATACTATTCAAGAGATGCCTTTGGCCTTTATCTTTTTAATGAAGAAGAGGTCTTCTTTTTGCCACCATCTACAACTTACAAAAATCTCTTCCTTTTTCTTGAAAGTCTTGATGAGTATAAAGATTTTGGAAAAACCGATTTTACAAAAGCTATGCTGGGCATTGATGAAAGGATAAAGAAGAGAAGTTTGATAGTTCTGATTTCTGATTTTTTAAGTGAGATAGAGGGTATTAGAAAATTTGTTAGATTTTTCAAAGGTAAGGGATATGAAGTTATGCCCCTCTTGGTTTCATCCCTTAGGGAAAAAAGTTTGTTTATGCGGGAGGCAAGATTAAAGGATGTTGAGACAGGTTATGAATTAAGCCTCAGTAGAAATGACAACATCCTATATGGAGAAATAATAGACCAGCATTATAAAGAACTTAAAATTACTTTCAAAAACTCCGGTATTCGCTTTTTTGAGTTTCAAACAGAAATGGATTTTACAACCCAACTAAGGAGCTTTTTGGAAATATGAACTTTTTGAACTCGCCTGTGCTTTATTTCCTGCCCCTTGCCCTTCTACCTTTGCTTACTCTTTTTATTAAAAGACGAAGTGAAAGGATTAAGCTTGTTTCCTGGCTTATATTACTGAAAGACAGCGAACTTGCTAAGAAAAGGAGGTTTCTTAAAAACCTTATTATCATCATGAGATGTTTTATCCTTGCACTTTTGATCATTTTTATAGCAAGGCCCGTACCATCTAAGTATTACTTTAGTAAAATCTTTTTTGAGACAGGGATCTATTCACAGGAGGTGGAAAAAAGAAACCAAGAAAATTTAAAGCCCCTCGTGAGTTATTATGGAAAAAGAATGAAAACCTTTTGTGACCCCTTAGATTTTAGTGGGGATTTAAGGGGAAAATTCTATATTGTTTCTGATTTTTCCGACCCGCTTTTAACACAGCGATTCTCCAGTGGATTTTACTATGATACCCTTTCGATACTGAATGCTGGCATCCGCTCATTGGATTTTGATCCCTTAAGCAAAAGTTACTATTTAACAATTTCTAACTACAACCTGGAGGACACAAATCTTAGGCTTGTGATTTTTAAAAATTCGGAAAGGGTTTTTGAAAGTGATCTTGCTCTTCCAGCGGGTAAGAATATTATATGGAAGCAAGATGTTGGAGAAGAAAGTCTTCTCAAAGTTTGCTTAAAGGTAGAAGATGATATCCCGTCAGATAATTGCATTGAGCTCTCTGCTCCCCGGAGCCTAAGATATTATCTTGCAGTGAAAAATATCTATATTGAAAGGTTTATGAAAATTTTAGGTAATGAAACCAGTGCGGACAGTGCTGATATTATTATATCTTTTAATCGAATCGTGAAGCCAGGGGAAAGGACTAAGAAGGTGATAATCTTCTTCGACAAGCCCATGGAGCAGATAAAATCGATAACAGGAACAGACTTTAAGGAGTTTGGGCCAGTAGAGGTCTCAGGCCGATATTTTGAAAATGTTTTCATATTTGATACTTTGAAAAATTTCACAGATATTAAAAGTTTTCTGTTGTCTACCAGCCGAAGGGTGAAGGTGGACAATGTCCTCTATGAGTTTATCGGTTTTATCCCAGATATTGACAAAAATGAGGCGGTTTACTGCCCCGATTTCTGGGTTTATTTTTTGCAAATTTTGGAAACTACCCCTGCAGTCGTTTACACTTCAGTTAGGGATAAAGCAGGAAAAATTCTCAATGACACCTTATATTTGCAGGATACTCTCCAAACTCAAACTGGCTATGCATATATCGGTGATGTCCATTCGGTCCATTTACCGCTGAAATACGTAGTTAAAGATATTAATTTTATAAGGTATTTTATTCTAAGTCTTTTAATTGGACTCGTATTTTTGGAATTCTACCTTACTTACAGATACTTCGCCGAGCCATCTTGACGGCTGTCTTAAACTCTTTCAAGATATCTTCCCGACTTGCACAGGTCCGCACAAGGGAGAAAGTAAAAAATAAAATTCTCTCTTTTTTATTCTGGATTGATAATGAATCCTCACCGAAAAGGAAAAATTTTTGAAAATAGCTTGAGTTTTTCTTTTCTTTGCTATATGCTATTATTAACGTTAAATGATGATGAACTTTAGCAGATTCAAAAGAAGTAAATCTAAGATGGAAGGTTTTTCTGAAATAATGACCACTGGGGAAAGCGTAAGATATTTAAAAATAGGAAAATCTACCTATATAAAATGGCACAGGAAGGCAAAATCCCTGCTGTGAAAATTGGGATTGGGGAAAACGATAAGGTTATAATTTCTTGTGATCAGGAGTTAGTAAAGAAGATTTCCGGAAGAAGAAGTAATTCTGTGCATTCTTTAAGACATAGTTTTGCCATTCATATTTTAGAAAGTGGAATTGACCTGCGGTATATTCAGGAACTTTTAGGGCATAAAAGTTCAAAAACTACAGAGATTTACACCCATGTTAGCACAAAAAAATCTTTTTGCAATAAAGAACCCGCTTTATAATCTTTTGAAAGGGGATGAAAAGTGAGAATAAAAACACAGAACAATGGTCATCTAAAGGGGCATATATGCGAACAGTTCGCGTATATGCCCAAATTAGTGGTATATCCGAACTGTTCGGATATGAAAGAGTTATACGCCATTGCAAGAAAAAAGGAGGGGGTTATCATGATGTGTAGAATGTTTTATCGGATAGTTCTCATCATTCTTATAGGCATTCTTTCCTCAACTGTTGTTTTTGCAGACCAAATTGCCGTTACTGAAGATGGCAAAAAGGTTCTTTTAAAGGATGATGGAACTTGGGAATATGTAAAAGAAGAACCAAAAAAGGAAGATCTGTACGATTTCAGAAAGACGAACTGGGGAATGAACAAAGCAGAGGTAAAGAAAACAGAAAAGAGTAAAATTGTAAAGGAAGATGAGAATCTATTAGCCTACCAGGGGAATGTAGGTGGTCTTGAATGTTTTATTCTTTATATATTTGCGGAAGGTAAACTCGTGAGGGGAAAATATGTATTTACCGTGACTCATTCTAATAAAAATGACTATATTTTGGATTACAGTACCTTGAAAGAGTTCTTGGTAAAGAAATATGGGAAACCGATTAAAGACTCACAACTCTGGAAGAACGACCTATATAGAGACGAGTATCAAAATTGGGGGTTCGCAGTTAGTTTGGGGCATTTAGTTTACTTTGCAGATTGGGAGACACCTAACACGCACATAATTTTGGCATTATATGGGGAGAATTACGAGATTACACTGGCAATTGAATATCAGAGCAAAAAACTAAAAAAGTTGGAAGAGAAAGAGAAGGAAAAGAAAGCATTAGATGAATTCTGATTTTGCACGGCGTATAACAGCAGATAAAAGGCTTCGCTACGTTTCGTCCAAATTGCCTTCGGCAACTTCTTTTATCCGCAGGACGTTAGGCAAAATTTTAAGGGGAGGTAAATTATGAAACATTTTAAGCAAATTCCGCTGGTGTTAGTTATCTTTTATTTATCAGGGTGTGCATGGACGACTCTAAACACCATCAAAAATCCAGAATTGTCGCAAGTAAAATTCAGGAAACTCCTAGTTGTTGCTCCATTTTCAGATATAGGCTTAAGGAAGCAAACTGAAAATGCTTTTGTTGCGCAATTTAATTCGTCAGGTGTTAATGCAGTTTCTAGCATAGAGCTAATTCCACCAGTGAAAGATTATAACGAGCAAGAGTTATTAAAGATTTTGGAGCAAAATAATATAGACGGGGTTTTGGTAGTAAGATTGCAAGATTACTGGACCTCGCAGGCGTATATTCCTAAGAGTTCATCATCCCGAGGTAGTGTATCGTTGTACGGCAACTCTCTTTATTATCAAAGCTATACGCAAGAAAATGGTGGCTATTATATTTCCAAGCCCAGAGTTAAATTTGAAATTCGCTTGTTTGATAGCAAATCTGGACAAGTTGCTTGGTTAGCGACATCGTTTACAAGAGGTAACGCTTTTGCTAATTACAATACTTTAGCCAACTCGCTTGCAAAAGTAGTTGTAAAAAAACTTACTGAAGAAAATGTTATTGAGAAATGATAGACTTCGCCAAACAGAGCGTATCTGGCTTCGTGCCTTCGGCACTCCGCCCAAATTCCCCTTCAGGGAACTTCAGATACACTCGGGACGTTATATGAAATCGTGAACTATGGGCGACTATTGGGAAGGTGTATAATAAATAACAGAAGGTAACAAAATGAGCAATGAATTTGAAAGAAAGCATCGTTACTTTGACTCTGGCCGTTTTAGGGGCCATTTTGGCAGCCTTTTCGACTTCGAAAAGGCTCTTAGAGAAATTGGGCTCAAAACGGGCGACACCCTTTTAGACGCTGGATGTGGGGAGGGACGTTTTTCTATTCCTGCCTCAGAGATTGTTGGAGTTAGCGGAAAAGTATATGCAGTTGATATTTCTAAAGAGTCAATAAAGATTCTTAAAGAAAATATCAAGAAACACAATATCAAGAACATTGAAGCATTCACTGGGGATATAACTAAAAAGCTGCCCATAGATGATGAAAGTATAGATGTGGTTTTAATGGCAAACATCCTACATGGACTTAATGTAAACAAGAAGGTTGAAAGCGCACTAAAAGAAATGTATAGAGTGCTGAAACCTAATGGGAGCCTTGCTATAATTGATTTTAAAAAAATTGATGGTCCGCCGGGACCTTCAAAATCTATTAGATTGGCGCCTGAAGAAGTTGAGGAGATTATCAGCAAGTATGGATTTAAAAAGAAAAAAAGTTGCTGAGATAGGAGAATATCATTATGCAATCACATTTTTTAAAGAGACTAAGTAGAGGATGAGAGGTATGGCAAAGTCGAAAAGAACGCCTGGTTTCGCTTTTAAGGTGATGTCCTTAATACATGATAATCCGCTTCAGTGGGTTTTTAGAAATCCTTATAAACTTTTAAAAGCTGCTGGGCTTAAACCTGGACAAAAAGTTCTGGAAGTAGGGTGTGGCCCTGGCTTTTTTACAATTCCGGCTGCAAAAATAGTAGATGAAAAAGGAGTTATTTATGCATTGGACAATCATCCTCTATCCATAAAAAGAGTCCAAGAGAAGTTAAAAAAAGGAGGGATAGAGAATGTAAAAACTATTCTTGCTGATGTAACCAAGACCGGACTTCCGGATGAAAGTATTGATGTTACATTTCTTTTTGGTTTTGTTCATCATACTGGAGGTCTGGAGAATATTCTTTCTGAGCTGTATCGTGTTTTAAAACCTGAAGGTATACTTTCTATTGAAAAAACTCCTTGGCTATCAGAGAAAAAGTTGGTTACGGCAGTAGAAAGAAACGGATTTATTTATTTGGGTCAACAAGAAAGGGTTTTCTTATTCACAAAGAGAAAAGTGTAGAGGATCTTAAGCAAATAAAATATGAATTGAGGAAGAAAATGCTTGTATTAGTGTCGCCCTACGTTCACGACTCTGTGGTGCTTCGCACCTTGCCTTCGGGTCATATAACAGCGGATAAAATGGAAATCAAAGATTTCCCCAAATTGCCTTCGACAATCTCTTTTATCCGCAAAACGTTAAGTGAAATCATAGCCGATAACCCAAGAAGGTGGAAAAATGCTTGATAGGATTTTTGATCATAAAGTTTGGTTAATTAGCAATCCACAAGTTATAGATGCAATAAATAACACACGGAAAGAAATATGCCAAAAACTCCTAACTGAAGGAAAAGTAGATGACAAACAAGTTATAGAAACACTTATTGATTTTAAATATGTCTCGGGGGCTTAAAATGACCAAGAACGTTGGCGACGGCGGGCACTCTGCGGCAACTTCGTTGCCTTGCCTCAGCCTACGGCTTCGGTCACTTAACAGGAGGATATGTGGCTCTGCCTTCGGCTACGCCCAAATTTGCTCCGCTAATGCTCCGCAAACTTCACACATCCCCGGAACGTTGGGCGAAATCCCGAGCCTCGCTATTGAAAGGAAGTGGAAAACATGAATGATAAAATTGCACCAAATATAATAGATAACTCTCCAAATAGAGAGTTAATCAGAGTATTGAAAGATCAATTAAAGAAATCAAGAGAGGCTAAATTTGCAATAGGATATTTCTTCCTGAGCGGATTTTCTCTTGTTAAAGATGACTTTCCAGAAAATTATGAAAAGAACCCATTTCTTAGAATTGTGATGGGAAATGAAACTACATATCCAACAAAAGAAGAACTGGTAGAGGGGTACAACCTTAGAGAGATATTTAAACAAAGAATGATAGAAGACTTACAGAAAGCGGAGTTTACAGAGGCACAAGTAAGACAATTGAAGGCTTTAAGGGATTTTATTGCCAATAACTTAATAGACGTGAAACTCTTTGATAAATCAAGATTGCACGCCAAGCTTTATTTATTTTTAACCCAACCAGAAGAAAAGTATGGTTCTCCAGGATTAGCTGTTGTGGGTTCTTCTAACTTTACAGCAGAAGGTCTTACTAAAAACAAAGAGCTTAATGTATTACTCACTTCGCGCGAAGATGTTCTCTATCTAAATCAATGGTTTGATCAATTATGGAACGAGTCAATAGAATTCAGAGAAGATCTGTTGAAAATCATAGATGTATCTGGAGTACTTCCCGAAAGCTCTTATCCCAAGATAGGAAAATTAGTAGACCCAGTAACACTTTTCAAATATCTGGTATGTAGATGGTTTGAAGGAAGAGTACTGAATCTCCTCAAAAAAGACATTCTTATGGAATTTCAGCTTGTAGGTGTGGTAAATGCTGTTGATAAGATCAATTTTTACAACGGTGTAATTTTAGCTGATTCGGTAGGACTTGGGAAAAGTTTCATGGCTTCTGCTATAATAGAAGAGTTTTTAAATGGAAAGCACCCAACATGGGTGCCAAATGGTAAAACCTCTGGTGTGATGCTTATTCTTCCACCATCAATAATATCTCAATGGGAAGAGTTGCTAATCAAACTTTTCTTAAGCGACAATGTTAATAAACTTGTGAAGGATGAATATAATCACAGGGTTTACGAAATATACGATTCATCTGGGAAGAAACTTCTCGGAAAAATATCTTTTCTCTCCTTGGGTATTTTTCAGAACTTAAAAGAAGCTGAATTAAAGAAAATTGCAGAGGAGTACGATCTTTTTGTGATAGATGAAGCTCACAAGTATAGAAACAAGAATACGAAAAGATGGGAAAATGTTAGAAAGTTACAAAAAAAAGAGGACGGTTTTCCAAATAAGTTTCTTCTCCTTACTGCAACCCCTCTTAACAATTCAATTAATGATATTTTCAATCTTATAAGACTCTTTGTAGATGATACTTTTGCACCTTTCAGAATCAAAGGCATCCCAATTGTTGAGCTAATAAAAAAATACACAGATTTAAAAAAAGAGTTACAAAAAAGGGGTGACAATGATATCAGGAAGGAACTAAAGAAGATTGCAACAGAAATCAAGCAGAAGATCCTCAACGAGATAATGGTCCTTAGAACAAGAAAATACATTATGAAACAGTTCACAGATCTCAAGGTCAACGGGAAACCTCTTATTTTTAAAGATCCAAAGCCGCACAGCCTTGATTATTCTCCATTTTACACAAAAGAATATAGATCTCTTATAAAAGCGATAAGCGACAATATTGATAGAATTTTGTTTGAACATACAAAACTCTACGGTACAAGGTTTGTTGTTTTTGAGGAAGAAAACATTGATGAAGAAAAGCCTGTAAAAAGGCTAATAGAGGTAGCTGATCTGTTTAAACTTCTGCTTGGTAAAAGGCTTGAAAGCGGAATATATCCCTTTGAGGCCACTCTTAGGAGAATATATGAGAAAGAGAGAATCTTTTATGAAATATTCAAGGCAGAAATGGATAAAATCCTGAATGAAGACTCTCTTAAGAATCTAATCATAAGCGCAGTTAAGAAAGCGAAAATAGAAAAAGAGCTCGAGGAAATTGAGGAGGAATACAATATAGAGGAAGAGAATGAAGAAACATGGTTTGACAGAGTGGTGGAGATTCTCCTTGAATATGCAGAGGAGTTGAAAGATGAGAGAAAACAGTATCCCGTCATTGAGCTGCTCAAACTCGGACTAAAGAAGGTTCTTGAGAATTTAGAGAAGGATTTGAAATTTATGGCTAACATATTTTCAGAACTGGACAAATTGAAAAAAATAGAGAACGGAAAGTTTAAGGAAATCGGCAAAATTCCAAGGGAGAAGGAAGATATTGTTGACCTGCCAATATATGTGTATTCACAGGATCCAAAACTCGAATCTCTGAAGCAGATAATTGGAAATCCTTCCTATATGTCAGAAGAATTAAAGAATAAAGGTATTCCATCATTGAATCGAAAAAAAATAGTAATTTTCACGCAGTATAGAGATACTGCCTACTATCTCTATCATAATCTTAATGAGTGGATAAGTAAGGAAACTGACTTACATCCATGGCTTAAGGACGAAAAGGATAGAATCAAAATAGCCCTTGTAACAGGAGATACAGAAACCCCAGCAAAGATGAACTACATAAAGCGCTTTGCTCCTTCATCAAATAATGGTTTTGAGGAGGTAAGAAAATTCGGAGAGATTGAGATTCTAATATCAACTGATGCATTGAGCGAAGGAGTAAATCTTCAAGATGCGGATGCGGTCATAAACTATGACTTACCATGGAATCCAATGATTATCATTCAGAGGGTGGGAAGAGTAAACAGAATAGGCAACGAAAAGGATGTTTATGTGATCAATTACATTCCATCTTATGAAATAGAGGTTATAGTCGGTATTCTTAAAAAGCTCAAGGAAAAAATACACGATATAACTCTAATAGTGGGTAAGGATGTAAAAATACTGTCTCCAGAGGAAGAGATAAGCATAGAGACCTTTGGCGAGAAAATCAAAGATATATCAAAGCTTTCCATGACTGATTTAGAACAATATGGAGTCTCGGAGGATTTCAAGCAGTTTATCCCCGAAGGGATACCGAAGGAACAACTGGATGAATATAAGCTTTTGAATTTAATTCAATATGAACTTGACTATACAGCAGAGGATTTCAAAGAAGTTATGAATATGGGAGATGGACCTTATTATTCATTCATAGACGGTGAAGATAAGATCGTGAGTGTCTATGAATTCTACCGCGGAAAGTACAAGATTATGAAAAAGATACTCACAACATCAGAAGATGAAGAAATACGCGAAGAGACTCCTCTTTCCCTTCTTAACTTGATTAAAAAGAGAGAAAAAGCGCCCCAGAAGATTGAAAATGCTATTGAGAATTTAAAGAGGATGAAAGAAAAGACAGAGATAATCGTGGAAGAGCTTAAAGAAGGTTATAAACAGGAGCAAAAGGGATTCCTTTTCAACCTATTCAATGCTTTGCTTGTAGAAAGGAAAAAAGCCGAGGGAATTGAAAACAAATTTAAGGTTGTTATGACTGCGCTTCAGACCATACCACATTATTCTTATTCAAGAGAAATGAAACACTTGCTTACAGAGAGGAACATTATAGATTTAAACAAAGACAATGTGATCATCAAAGATTTCAAGGGCGTTATTGAAATTTTATATGAATTTTTTAGAGAGAAGGGGATCACAGATATAGAATCTCTAAAGGTCAGGGTTAAGCACGTGGGGTGGTATTATGAAGTCTGAGGTTAAAGAAAGAATAGAAAAAGAACTTAAAAAATACGAACAAAAAAACATTAAAATATCAGATAAACAATATACTCTTTATGTTGTTCCTGAATTTTGCGATGAAGACCTGAATATCTTTGAAGGGTTCCTATTTGTTGAAACGGAAGACAAGAGTGAGGTTTCTTATTTAAAAACCAGATATAGACCGCCGGTTAGCGGATATGCACCAAGAATAGGTATTATTCTTTATGATGATCATCTGCTCATCAAAGATTACAGAAGGGATAAGCACATAATAAAAACTCTTAAGAAAATTAACAAAAAATTTTTGAACAAACTCGAAGAAGCTCTGGGTGATCCAAAAGAAGAGAGTTTCAGCAAATTATTTGATAGAAGCGATGTAATTGAAGAATTCTATATTCTATTCAAAAAATCAAGAGAATATTTGCTTAAAAATATCAAAGGCATATCTGAGGAAGAGAGAAGGGAAGAGTTTGTTGATAATTTCATGATGCAGATGCTTACCCTCTGGTATTTGCAGGAAATAGGATTTTTCAACAGCGATAAAAACTACTTCATCACTAAATTTAAAGAATTTAAAGAGTCTAAGCGAAAAAAACTATTTGGTGAATTCAAAAACTATTATGAATTTCTCACATATTTTTTTGAAAAAGTAAGCAATAATCTGGATAGCCAGTATTATGAAGATAAAATTGTTGGGAAAGTAGTTGTTATAGGACCAGCCCTCTTCTTGAATGGTGAACACAGCAAATCTATATCAATTCCTGATAAATGCTTCTACGAAGAAGGAATGACAGACATTCTGATAAACACACCACCAAAGAAAGTAAGTCAGGAAGTTCCTCTTCTCAATTTATTTGAAAGCAGAGATTGGACAGAAGGCAACATAGATGAATTTGTTCTTGGCGCAATTTATGAGAAGTTAATCGCATATATGGAAAAGAAAAAACTCGGTGCATATTACACGCCGGAAGAAATAACTTCTTATATATGCAAAAACACCATTGAGCCCTATCTTGTAGATAGAATTAATGAAAGATTTGATAAAAACTTTGAATCAATTGATCAGGTAATAGAGAGTAATGATGAGGAAATTCTTCTCAGCCTTTTTGAGCAATTGAAAGAGATAAAAATCCTTGATCCTGCTGTTGGTTCAGGACACTTCCTTGAAAGTGCGATAAATGTTCTCGTGAGCATATATGAGAAGATTAGGGAAAAAGCAATAGAATTGAATATGAAAAAGGGCTTAGAGATTATTACAGCAGGTGAGAAAGGCGAAATTAAAAAAATAAATTTACTTGAGCTATCGGATGAAGAGAGATTTAAACTTCTCGTTAAATTCTTCATAATCCTTTCAAAGAACATCTATGGTGTGGATATAAATCCTTCTGCTTTGAAAGTAGCAAAGGCAAGGTTGTTCTTAACTTTGGCAAAGCATTTCAGGGCTGGCAAAGAAAAAGAAGTTTTCATAAGATTTCCCAATGTCCATTTTAATTTGAGAGATGGAAATTCTCTTATAGGCTATGTTGAGCTTGGCAAGGAGCAACAAAAAGGACAGCTTCAACTTGATTTCTTTGTAGAGGAAAAGCAAGCCGAATACATAACAGAAGAGATAAAGGTAGTTGCTGAACTAAAGCCATATCTTGAAAAAACTGCAAAATCTCTTAATCTTGATGGAAATATAGTGAAGGAAGTTGAAGAACTTAACGAAATACTGGCAAAAAAGAAAATTGATTGGAAGGACTTTGAAAAGGTTTTACGCACAAAAGAAAAGCTCATAACCATTTTAATTGCATCATTGAACTCTCAATACGCTCAGCCTCTCAATGACCTCTTGAGAAAGATTACAGATTTATTTAATGAGAAATTAGATGAGAAGTATGCAGAGGAACATAACATAAAACTTGAAGATTTAAAGAAAATCCAAACCTTCCACTGGGTTTTTGAGTTTCCTGAGGTGTTTTTAGATAGATGTGGGTTTGATGTGGTGATTGGAAATCCGCCGTATGTAAGACAAGAAGGGATAAATCATATCGTTGATGGTGTTAACTATAAAGAAATTCTTTCAAGAATCTACGAACCTTTTGATAATACTTTTGACTTTTCTATGTTTTTTATTTTAAGAAGCCTTTCAACCACAAGAGGCAAAGGCTATCATTCCTTTATCATTACCAACAAATGGCTCAGAGCTAAGTATGGAGCAAAGATTAGGAAGTATCTGAGAGAGAACTTTACCATTAGAAAAGTAATAGACTTTAACGGTATCAGAGTTTTCGTTGGAGCGACAGTTGACACTCTCATTTATGTAATCCAAAAGAAAGAGCCTGAAAAAGATAATCGTATTTTCTATAACCATCCAAAAAGCTGGGATGCTGTTGAACAAGGAGGATATTATGTTAAACAATCAAACCTAAGCGATGATGTCTGGGATTTCGTAAGAGATGAAATGGAAGAAATTAAAAAATGGATTGGAAAGGTTGGAAAACCTTTGAAAGAGTTGGATGTGAATATCTATTGTGGAATCAAAACAGGATTCAATGATGCATTTATTATAGACGATGAAACGAGGAAAAAGATAATTGAAGAAGATCCTAAGAGTGCCGAGCTGATTAAACCGCTTTTAAGAGGGAGAGATATTGGATGGTATTTTGTGGAATGGAATAATGAATGGATGATTATAATCCCAGCAGGATTTACTAGAAAACTGATAAAGAGAAATGCACATTTAGAAGAAGCTGAAGAAATTTTCAAGAACGCGTACTCATCTATATATTCTCACTTTGAAAAGTTTAAAGACATAAAATCCGGCAGAGGTAAAGGGTTAGTAAATAGAGATGACCAAGGGGACTACTGGTGGGAGTTAAGACCCTGTGATTATTATTCAGAATTTGAAAAACCAAAGATTGTGTGGCAGGAAATAGTTAGAGAACCTTCATTCTATCTAGACCAATCAAAAATGTATGGGGAGGCAACAACATTTACAATAACTTCAGAAAAGACAAATTTAAAACTACTGTTAGTGTTACTTAATTCAAGGTTGTCTTGGATTGCAATACGATTATGTGGAACTAATCTAGGGGAAAATACTGCAAGATACAAGAAAGTATATACTGAAAAAATCCCCATTCGCTTATCTGAAAAAACAGAAAAATACGAAATTTTTGCAGATTATCTCCTCTTCCTCAACGCCACTGAAGAGAGAAGGCAAAAACTTAAAGAGATGATTGAATACTTTGATTGCCAGATTGCCGATTGCTTAGTTTACGAACTCTACTTCAAGGAAAAATTTGCAAAAGATGGATTGTATAAAGAGCCAAAAGAATATCTCCTGCAAGCGGTTTCAAAGCACTTGAAACAAATAAACTACGATCGCTGGGCTGAACTTTACTGGAAAAAACAACTTGAAGGAAAATTGACAGAAGAAGAAGTAAAAGAACTTGAAAGGTTAGAAGAAGAGAATTTGAAAACCATTAAGAAAGTTTATGAATCAATGAGAGAGGATAAGGAAATCAATAAGTGGATAGAAAAGATAAAATCCCACGAATGGGTGAAGATTATAGAGGGAGGAAAGTGAAGAGAGGTTCGGAACTCTCCGCTTCGCTTACGTTCACTCCGGTGCTATTACACTCGGGGCAGATATGTGGCTTTGCCTTCGCCTACGCTCGATTTGCTATCACAAACTTCAAATACCCGGGAACCTTATAATCAGAAAAAGCACAGTTATTGATTTTGAAATAATAAAGAAAGGATTTGAAGGATTTAATGAGGTTTATCCCTCACTTGAACCAAAGGAAAGGCGGGCACTGGCAAGGCTTTTTATAAAAGAGGTAAAAATCCTAAACAATAAGGTAGATATTGAATTTCTTGAATTTCCAGAATTTGCCCATCAAAACCCTGTCCAGATTTTGAAAGAGCCGTCAATCAGGGGAGGTATTTTTATGGCTGTTTAAAACTCTTTCGAAGTATCTTCCCGACTTGTCCGCACAAGGGAGGAGGCAAAAAATAAAATTCTCTCTTTTTTATTCTGGATTGATAATGAATCCTCACCGAAAAGGAAAAATTTTTGAAAAAGGACTTGACTTTTTGTTTCTTTTGCTTTATAAATATGATAGCCACAAAAGGAATTAAAAGTGTGAGGGAAGGTTTTTCTGAAGTAATGACCCTTGAGGAAGCCTCAAAATATTTGAAAATAGGAAAATCTACCCTTTTAAATTGGCACAGGAAGGCAAAATCCCTGCTGTGAAAGTTGAGATTGGGGAAAAGGAGATACTTGGGCATAAGAGCAGCAAAATGACAGAAATTTACACTCATGTAAGCAAGGCAAGCCTGACAAACATAAAAATCCTCTTGATTCAGTTTTTAGAGAGGAAAAAAACATGATTGCATCCACAGGTATGTATATATGCAATATTGCGTATATACCCTTAAATTGGAAGAATATCTGCATTGCAGATATGAACGAGTTGTCCGAAATTGCGGACGACGGGCTGAAAGATAACTTTAACAAAAGCATGAGAATATGGGATAATCAAGGAGGTATGAAAGTGGAGAGAACAAAAAGAATGGAACTAATAAAGAAAATCGAGAAAAAACGTGACTCAAGGTTGTTAGTGTATATAACAGGCGATAGAAGGGGGCTTGAAACAAGGATAGGTATGGATATATTTCCTATGTTTCATGAGCATTTAATGCGTATAGGAAAACAAGAGAGGATAGACCTCTACCTTTACAGTCCTGGAGGAATTACTATTGCAGGATACGCTCTGGTGAATTTAATTAGAGAATTTTGTAAAGAATTTAATGTGATCATACCATTTAAAGCTTTAAGCTGTGCTACTTTAATCTCGTTAGGTGCTGATGAAGTAATCATGACCCCAATGGGACAACTAAGTCCCATCGATCCTTCGGTCCAACATCCACTGGGACCGATGATACAAATTCCAGGCCAACCTATTGGACAAATTGTACCTGTAAATGTAGAGGATGTTAATGCTTTTGTAGACTTAGCAAGAAAAGAAGTTGGGCTAAACAATGAAGAATCCATGAAAAAAGTTTTTGAATTACTGGGGACGAAAGTTCATCCTTTAGCCCTAGGAGCAGTTCAGAGATCAAGAGAACAAATAGCTTTTCTCGCTTCAAACCTTCTAAGGTACCACATTGATGACTGTGAGAAAATAGAACGAATTGTGAAAATTATAACTCGTGAAAGATTTTCTCACGACTATATTATAGGAAGAAAAGAAGCTAAGGAAATTTTAGGATTAAACATTAAAGAACCTCAAGAAGACCTTTTGAGAGATATCACAGATTTGTTTGACGCTTATTCCAGAATTCTGGAGCTAAACACACCATACAATCCCGAAATATATCTTTCTAAATCAGAATTTGGAGTATTTGATTTTAATAGGGCAATAATAGAATCTTCTGATTTAACACATGTTTACAGAACAAAGAAAGAAATTAGAAGAATTCAAGTACCTCAACCAGGAATGCCAATACATACTATCGGGTATCAAGAAAGGATTTTGCAAGAAGGTTGGGTTTTAGATAATACTATCTAGGAGGTGAAAAATATGTTAGAAAAAGAAATAAAGATGCCAATAGCATCAACAAATACCACTTCGGGTTTGGTTTCAGTGCTACAACTGATAGACACAACTCCTAGCGAAATGTTTGCTACCGTTAGAAATGATACTTCCGAATTAGAAGTGCAGCGTATAACGTACTCTCCAATAGAATTACCAAAAAAAGAACTACAAGAAGAATGAACGTTCCCGTCGCCCGCAACTCTCCGCTCACTGGCACTAGCTTCGGTGCTAACGCACTCTGACAACAAGAGGGTATGCGGTTCGCTTACGCTCACCAAAACCCTTCGCTTCGCTCAGGGCTTCGTATACCCGCAGAACGTTATAATGTGAGATTTCTACTGGTGCTGGAGGCACACCCATGAGACTCTGGTCGCTCCATCCGAAGTACCTCGATGCTAAGGGCCTTGTTGTCCTTTGGCAAGAAGGTCTTCTGGCTAAAGCGGTGCTTGAAGGAAAGACAAAAGGCTATACCGCCCATCCACAGCTCATACGATTTAAAGAGCAGGAGAGGCCGCTGTTGCCTGTTGATTTAATAAGGACTTTCCTTTATTTTAGACTTGTTTTATAATATTTTTAATGTAAATTTTAGAATCAGGATCAGGTTATGGCAAGGTTTAAACCTGTAGAAGATTATTCAGGATATTTTCTTATGATTGATCCTGCGAGTCAGTTTGAAGAAGATTCTATAGAAAAATTAGTTAACAGGTATGTAGAAGAGAAAGTAAATATTGAAAAGTTTGAGAAAAACTATAACAACGAAGAGAAAGGGACAAGGGCTATAAATCCGAAAGCGATATTAAAATCGTTGAAATATTATCTATCGTTGATGCGCACCTGCCTTTCGTACTCGCCTTACGTTGTGGGCATGGAGGTGAGAAGCATTCAGAATGAGTATATGCGCAGTGCGGATATAACTCCAACTTGGAATGATATACGCAATGCGTATATGAATGAGTTAGCAGAAATTCCGCACGCCGCCTTAAGAATATTTAAAAATATGAAAGAAATCATATTAAGGAGATGAGGAATATGACAAAAAACATGATAATATTTGGTGATGCTCGGAATATGAAAGAGTTACATGATAATAGCGTCCATCTAGTTGTTACCTCTCCTCCATACTTTAATGCCCCTTTTGACTATCCTGATTTGTTTAAAAGTTATGACGAGTTTTTAAGTTTAATGAGGAATGTAGCAAGAGAGTTAAAACGAGTCTTGGATGAAGGACGAATAGCAGCTTTTGTAGTAGATGATACTTTAATAAAGGGGAAAAAATATCCTGTAGTTGCAGATATTACCAAAACCTTTATAGAAGAAGGATTCAAGTATAGAGAAAGAATTGTCTGGGTTAAACCAGAAGGATATATTCGGATAAGTAGAAGAAGTGGTGTTTTACTACAACATCCATATCCTATGTATTATTACCCTGATAATCTCCAAGAATCTATCTTAATATTTCAAAATGGTGAATTTGATTACAAAAAAATTCCTGAAAAGTTGAAAGAAGAATCAAAAATTGACATTCAAGAATATCAAAAAGAAAAGTGGTACCTCAATGTATGGCAAATTACAAATGTTTTACCTATTAACAACAGATTAGAGAAAGGAGTAGCCGCATTCCCAGAAGAAATACCATATAGATTGATAAAATTATTCTCATACAAAGGAGAAACTGTTTTAGATCCATTTTTGGGCTCAGGGACGACATTAAAAGTAGCCCTTGAATTAGGAAGAAAAGCAGTTGGTTATGAGATAGACATAGAGCTTTTAGATGTTGTAAAAAAGAAATTAAAGATTGACCAGCCAGCCCTAATTGGGAATATCCCGGAATTTGAAATTATTATTAGAGAGGATATTAAACATCTGAGAACACAACTTCAAGAAAAGGTAGCAAAAAACAATAAGGGGAAATGAGCATGGATATTTGTGCAGAAATAAAGGGGATAAAATACAAACCGCTTTGTGTGAAACCCCTAACTTGTTATAATATTGATAGGTTAGATAAAGCATTGTCAGAAAGGGCCAATTTTATTTTAAAAATTAACAACAAAAATGAAATTGCTATAAGTTGGTGGGTATCTCCTAAAAGAACAAGATCTTATCCATACGCAAGAGTTTATGAGACGCTAGGATTCGTAGGTAAAAAGGTTACAATAATTCCCATCATAAAAGACGAAGGGAAAGATGGAGATAGAGATTTCATTCAATGGGACACAATTTCTCTAATGAGCTTACTAGGAGTATATGTGATTATAGGGTATTATGTAAAAGCGAACAAGAATCCAAACTATAGAAATAAAATTACAAATCAGAAATTTGATACAGAATACATAAAGAATGAAATTCAAAGATTACTATCTTATCAATCTGATGCGTTGCATTGGAATTTAGAGCAAATAGACAAAATTTTTGAAATAGCAAATAGAGCTTTTTCTTTTTACGAGAAAATATCAAAAGAATTAGGCGTAGAAATGCATTCTATGGAATCGGCAAAACGTAGAATTGAAGGATTATATAAAGGTAAAGAAACATTTATGCAATTTTCTAGAGAGCTTGCTCATAAAGCTCAGAGAAGAGAAAGTATAACAACACAACCAAAAGAATATTTAACAGGTACTAAAGCTACAATTACTATAAAAAATTACTTAGGGGGTTACTATTATTTTACTTGTGATGAGGTGGAAATTCATGGCGATGAAATATATTTGATAGAAGCAAAGCATACAAAATCAAGCACTTTACCTTCTGAAGGAGACATAAAAGATGGACTAATAAAAATGATACTCTTTACAAATCTTGAAAACATTTCTTTTAATGGTTGCGAATTTCGTCCAATTCCTGTGTTGAAATTAACTACTACCAATGAATTTATAGAAAATTTATTGAGTAAATCAGAAAGAGAATTCCTCAACCTATTGAAAAAAGAAGCTGAAACCAATGGTTTCAGAATTAAAATTAACAATGAGTTTTTTGTGTAATGGGGAAGCCAAAATGGTAATAAAAACTCTCAGCGGCGTGCGGAACTCTTCGCCCCGATTTCATCGGGGCTCGCCCTTCGAGTTTGCTAACAGGCATATATGGCTCGCTAACGCTCGCCCAAATTTGCTCCGCTCGCGCTCCGCAAACTTCACATATCACTGGGACGTTATAGAACATTGAGGGAGATAGTAATCAAAGTAATTGAGGATGCTCAAAATGAGTTCCAATCCATTTATTAACAAGGAATGGACAGCAAAGCATTTAGACATTGTTATAAAAAAAGCTAGCCCAAGATATACCCCAGAATTGAATATTGAATTGCCGATACTTGAAATATTTGACGGAATCAGCAGAACTTCTGAATTTTACTATTCTATTAGGAAACATCACGGTCAACTCATTAAAGCACTAAAAAACATATCTTCAAGATATGTTATAGAAGAGCTCCAAAAGTTGTATGGAGAACTTCAAAAAGGAATTAAACAGTTATATGGTATACTACAAAATATAAGAGACTACAACACTAACCCAATACCTTGGAATGATATAAAACAACAGGCACAAAAAACTAAAGAAATAACTTGGAGATTAATTAGCGAGTTAAGGGAAAATAAGGAAACTTTAGCTAAGGAAAAAAGAAAAGATACAACTTTTTCACAGACTGAGCGGTTTGATTGGAATATCCATCATCTTTATAAACTACAAGAAGAACTCCACCATTTTGAGGATTTAGCGTCAAGTACTAAAGCCAAACTTTCAAATCAACCTTTTTTACTTATTAAAGGAGAAGCAGGAGTTGGAAAAACTCATTTACTATGCGATATTGTAAAAAAAAGGATAGATAGTAATTTGCCCGCTATATTAGTTTTTGGTGAAGACTTTTCGGGACTAAAAGATTTTTGGCAACGAGTTATCGAAAGTTTAAAACTACCAGGAGAGGGATGGTCTAAAGAAAAATTATTAGAGACACTAAATCAAGCTGGAGAAAAATCTAGGTGCAGATCTTTATTTGTAATAGATGCTTTGAATGAGACGAATCCTGTCAGTTTTTGGCAAACTCATTTAAAAGAAATTTATGAAGAGATAAAAAAATACCCTAATATTGCTCTAGTTATAAGTATTCGTAGTGGATTTGAAGATGAAATTTTGACAAAAGAACTGGAAGAAAAATTTATTCAAGAGAGACACACAGGGTTTACATTTAAGGAGTGGGAGGCAGTAACTAAATTTTTTAATGCTTATTCCCTCTCTCTTCCTGAGGTCCCTCTGCTAATGCCGGAATTTCAAAATCCCTTATTTTTGTTGTTATTATGTAAGGCTCTTAAGAGAAGGGGCAGTAACAAGGCATATAAAGGGCATGAAGGATTTACTTACATTTTTGAGTATTATGTAGATAATGTAGCCAGGACCATCGAGGATAAATATGGAATACCCCATGATCCTAAAAAGAATATATGGGATACTGTTATTGAAAAAATAGCGGAAGACATGGTTAACTGTAATACTGATAGAATTCCAGAAAATAAATTGAAAGAAATTATAAAAAACCAACATCCTCAAATAGACATTGATGAATTCATAAAGGATTTGGATAGAAACCTATTACTTGTAAAGGTACCAAGGTATGCTAAAGATTTTAGTAGAATTGAAGATTATGATTACAGGTATCCATTTCAAAAATTTAGTGATCATTTAATTGTAAGATATTTGCTTAAAAAATGTAAAAAAGAAAATAAAGAGTTACAACAATTATTTAAAGAAAACCCCAAAATAACAGAACTGCTGAAATGGAATTATGGACTGATCGAAGCGTTATCTATCCAGTATCCTGAATGGTATGAAGGGAAAGAATTTTTTGAAATTGCGGATTTCTTTGAAGACTCACCACAAATATGGGAAGCATGGATAAACAGTCTTATTTGGAGAAAACCAACTGCGTTTTCTAAAGCAACAGTTAGGAGAATCTCTTGTTTCCTCAGAGAAAAGGTATTAGAATCAGTTTTAGAAGAAAATAAAAATTACAACGATTATTTCTTTTATCCTGAATTTACTTACAAACTGTTAGATGCTCTTTTAAGTGTTGCTTCCATTCCTGAGCATC